>JACRCG010000045.1 GCA_016219145.1 Deltaproteobacteria bacterium
ACGATGTCGGCAATCAGATCACCCAGGTTGGTTTCCTTCCGGCGGATGCCGGCCTGCTGCAATTCGACAGCGGCCGTGCCGACAATTCGCCCCAGCAGAGCATCCGTCCTGGCGTCATAGGTTTTTACAAGCTCCGCAACCTGTGCTTCACCATCTCCAAGATCAGGAGTTATTTCGTCCAGTCGTCCGCTGCAGCTGACAATCCGGCCGCCATCAACCGTAACGTCGATAACCCCCAGGGTTTTGCCATGTTCCCAGGCCTGTGCCACATAATTGGAGCCGATCTTTACCGGACTCTCGACTCTGGTGTGGGAGTGTCCGCCGATGATCAGCAGATTGCCGGTCAGTATGGAATTGTGCGGGGCGGCTGAAAGCACACCATTCAGGCTTTCGGCCAGCGCCCGGTCCTGACTGTGGCCCAGATGCGTCAGAAGCACGATCAGATCTGTCTTGCCGCGCAGCTCGCGCGCCAGCTCCGCCGCCCTTGCAAGAGGATTGGTGAAGCGCAGCCCGGTCGTGTTGCGGGGATGCGAGGTCTCGGGGGTATCGTCCGTCACCAGTCCGATGATCCCGATCCGCAGGCCTCCCCGCATGATGATCGTGTACGGCAGCAGCGCCTCAAAGCCGCTGACATTGGCGGCCAGCACCGGAAACGAGGCCTGACGGATACGCTCTTTGAGGATATCCTGGCCAAAATCGAATTCATGATTGCCGGTGGTCATGGCGTCGAACTTCATCAGATTCATCATTTCGATGACCGACTCGCCGCCGCTGAGATTGGCCCAGCTGTCGCCCTGAATCATATCTCCCGCTGAAAGCAGCAGGGCCGGTTTTTCGGCGCGCAGGCGTTTGACATGTTCCGCCAGACGGGCCGCGCCCCCCAATGGCTGCGCCATTCCGGCAGCACTTGTCGGACGGACAAATCCGTGAAAGTCGTTGACATGCAATATCCTGATCGAATGCGGTTCAGCCGGCGCATACACCGGAAGCAGCAGAATCAACACAAGCGAGAGCAAAAATTTCATGAGTTACTCCATCTGCCAGTCAAAAATAGTACTGGCTTTGTATCATATTCGGCTGCGGCTGATAAGGGTATTCATCAACAATTGAATGCAGCAGTTCCGGCAAATTATGCTGTTGCTTTTGGAATGGTTGACAGGTATATGGAATATGATTTTCATTTAATGGATGTTACTTGTGGTTGAATTAATGGAGGATGTCCCTTTTTGATTAACGCAGACGACTCACGACACCAATAAAAGTTACTTATATACTTAATTTAACTGAATTTTCAAACAGCAGGAAGCACCTTATACAGGGAACAGCAAGGTTCCTTGCATAAGGAACCAACATCTTATATAAGGAACAAGTTCCTTATATAAGGGTGCCACTATTAACGAGTTAGAAAAATAGAGGAATTATGGTATCCCCACGACTAGTCGCAAAAATAGAATCCGAGGAACCCACTCTTCGATTGGCCGTTCTTATTGATGCAGACAACGCACAAGCAGCCGTCATCGATGGACTACTTGCAGAAATTGCAAGATTCGGAGAAGCAACTGTCAAGCGTATCTACGGAGATTTCACAGCTCCAACGAGCGCTTCATGGAAAAAAGTGTTGCAGAGATACGCAATTAAACCGGTTCAGCAGTTTGCCTACACAACCGGAAAGAACGCCACGGACAGCACTCTAATCATCGATGCAATGGACTTGCTATACACTCGAAAGTTTGATGGTTTTTGCCTTATCACAAGCGACAGTGATTTCACGGGTCTTGCGATGCGATTGCGCGAAGAGGGTCTTACGGTTCTTGGGTTTGGCGAAAAGAAAACACCAGAGGCGTTCCGAAATGCCTGCCACAAATTTGTGTTTACTGAAGTCCTTCGTCCAAGTCCTGCCCCTGAACCCAATGCATCACCGAAGATACCCGAGAATAAATTGAAGGCAGCCCTCCCTCTGACCAATCCTGAGACAGCGGAACCCAAACTCGAATTTCCTAAGGAATTTGTGCTCACTGCACTTGAACAGTCAATTGACGACGCTGGGTGGGCACATCTTGGGACATTCGGGAGTTACCTCACAAAGTTGCAGCCAGATTTTGACTCCAGACTTTACGGTTACAAGAAACTCTCTGACCTTGTTAAAGCAAAGACGGATCTCTTTGTCACAGAGGAACGACAGGCGCCTGGTTCAAACCAGAAGGTTCTGTACCTTCGTGCAAAATAATTTCTAACCAGGAAGAAGCACCGGCCAAGAACCGCCGGTGTTCTCCCGAACCGTTGAACGAGGAGAAACTTATCGACATGAACATGGGACTCGTTATTCTAAGGACGTTATCTACGGTTGCCGGAGCAGTATTCATTTATGGAGCGATCCGCGCAATCCTGGAAGGGAATTTCAAGTCTCCAAAAGAAGTTGTTCATGGAAATTACGTTGGGGTTTCACACATTAGAAGAAGTGATAGGCCAGTTGCTTTCTGGTTTTGTACATTAGCTTATGTTTTTTTCGGAGTAGCAATTATCTTTTGTGCATGGTTCATAATCTGATTCTGGAAGAAAATATGCCCGACTCTGCTAGCTCCGAACCGTTCCACGTTCTGGCTGCATCCCTACGTGAAAGTGGCTTCACTATTCATGGCCTACATCTCGAAAGCATCCTCAATGGCGTGTATACAACTTCATCAGAGCTCATTAGTGAGCTTGGCGTTGCTGTTCTGACAATTCGAAAAGAATGCAAACCCCTGAGCGCCAATCAGAAGGCTTTGGTAAAACTATGCTTGCGGGAGGTACGTAAAGCATGGCCAGGATTTGGTTTGTTCAGCTGGTTTCCATTTCGCTGATAATTTTACGGGTTGTCGTGAACATCTACCTCGACACTCCGATCTCTTTGTGTAAGCCGATGCCGGACAAGCTCCGTCAGATCACGGTCAGCAAGGGCCTCAACCAACATCTCGAAGATTTTAGGTGTAACCATATAAAACGCCGGACGGTTGTGGTTAAGGATCGCCACCGGCTTTTCTCCGGCAACGCGGAGTACCTGTGACGGATTTTTCTTGAATTCCGACATACTAATAGAAAAATCGGCGTAAATGGTGTCGATGTTCATAATTGCCTCCTTTGTTCAGCTCTGAATATAGAGCTATTTACAGAGCTTTTCAAGCCTTTTTTATCTTGAAAGGCTATAACTTAGAGGACCGAAAAAGGGACATTGTTGATTAGTTGATTAACTCGGTTTTGGTTGACTAATCAACAACGTCCCCTGAATTTCCCATTACTGATAACCCAAGCTGTTCAGCCAACTGGCAGCCTCGTCAGGCGCAGCAAAATTTAAGGAGAAAAATGAGCGCAGAGCGTAAACAGATGGATGGATTCGGAATCGGCTGCATGATTCTTTTATGCCTGGTATTAGGTATGCACCAGGTTGCAATCAAGGCGGCGGCGCCCGATATCGCTCCGATCCTGCAGATCGCCCTGCGCTTCGGGATCAGTTCCTTCCTGGTCTGCCTGGTCATGCTGCGCGGCAAGGAGAATTATAAACTGCGGGACGGCACCATGCTGCCCGGTCTCATGGCCGGGATCCTGTTTTCGGTCGAGTTTGTTTTCGTGGCGGAGGGTTTGCGTTATACATCGGCCGCGCATATGTCGGTGTTTCTGTATACTTCGCCGATTTTCACCTCGCTGGCGCTGCACTGGCTCATACCTGCCGAGCGTCTTCGTCCGCACCAGTGGCTGGGGGTCGCGATCGCCTTCGGCGGAGTTGCCCTGGCGTTCGGCGGGGGATCAATCCAGCACGGCATCAGTCAGCGCGTCTTGTGGGGCGATGCACTCGGGCTTGTGGCCGGGATGCTGTGGGGGGCTACTACCGTGCTGATCCGCTGCACACGCCTGTCGGAAACGCCGCCGACCAAGACGCTTCTCTATCAGCTGGTGACAGCCTTTGTTACGCTCCTGATGTACGCCATTTTATCGGGACAGGCCAGCAGGTTCACCATGACCGGCATCGCCTGGGCCAGCCTGCTGTATCAGGGGGTAGTGGTTACCTTTGCGGCCTTTCTGGCCTGGTTTTCGTTGCTGCGGCGCTACAACGCCTCACAGCTGTCGGTGTTTCTCTTTCTTTCGCCCCTGTTTGGCGTCACTTTCGGCGTACTTCTGCTGCACGAAACAGTGGACATCTTTTTCTGCATCGGCGCCGTGCTGGTGCTGATCGGGATAACTCTGGTGAGCAAACGGCAGTTCGGGGCAGCAAGAACTTGAAAGTTTCCATATTTGCAGTTAGTATCCCGGTGCATTTCACTCTGAAAGGAGCAATTACATGAAGCGAACTGTTTTTACATTGGCACTGGTCACACTGCTGGCGACCGGATCGCTGGCGACAGCCGACGACTCGATCAGCCTGGGTGTCCGCTACGGAGCCGCCGTAGGCCGAACCGGGCACTACACTGAAGCATTCGGCGACCTGCACATCAACCGTCTGGTCTCAATCGGCGCAACCGCAGGCTATACAATGATCGACAAGGACAACAAGCACTCCTTCAAGCGCGACGATGCTGTGCCTATTATTGCGCTTTTCAAGGTCTATGCGCCGACCCCGCTCTTCAAGCCTTATGCGGGCCTCGGGCAAGCGCTGATCTTCCATGACAAACGGGGAACTAAGGGGAGTGTGGTCGGCCTGGCCGGACTCAATATTCCGTTGGGACCGTTATTCATAAACGGGGAGTACCGGCGTCAGTTTGACGACAAGCTTGATTTTCTGGGCGCCGGTGTCGGGATAAGTTTTTAGTCGCCAAGACGCTTGTCAGGAACGAGGTAGTTTCTGACATAGTCCTCAACGGCGGCCTCGACCGATGTAACTTCTTCACGATAACCTGCCGCACGGATCTGCGAGATATCGGCGCAGGTCAGGTATTGATAGGTGTTGCGGATCGATTCCGGCATATCGATGTACTCTATTCTGACCGGCTGTCCCATGGCGCTGAAAACGGCCCGGGCCAGCCGGTTCCAGCTTACGGTAGTACCGCCCCCCACATTGTAGATGCCGTTTGCGTTCCTGTGCTGCAGAAAATGAACCGTCATCGCGGCGGCGTCCTTGACGTAGATGAAGTCACGCAGCTGCTCGCCGTCGCCGTACTCGGGACGATAGGACTTGAACAGGCGCAGCGCGCCCGTTGCTGAAATCTGTTCAAAAGCCTTGAGTACCAGTGAGCGCATTTCGCCTTTGTGCTGCTCATTCGGGCCATAGACGTTGAAATATTTAATTCCCGCCATCCTGTCCAGAACACCCTGACGCTGGGCCCACAGATCAAAGAGCTGCTTGGAATAGCCGTACATGTTCATCGGCCTGAGCTGCGAAAGCTGACACTCGTCGTCCACAAAGCCATGCTCACCGTTGCCGTACGTGGCGGCGCTGGAGGCGTAGATAAAACGGGCATCCAGCGCCAGTGCGGCCAGAGCCAGTTTGCGGGAATATTCAAAATTGTTGTTGACCAGATAGGTTGCATCAGATTCGGTCGTAGCCGAACAGGCCCCCAGGTGAATGACCGCCTCCAGCCCCTTATCGCCCGGCAGCCGGCCGGCCAGAGTTCCTTTGTCCAGCATGCGCTCGAAAACATCTTTCTCCAGATAATCCAGGAAACGCAGCGCTGACAGGTTGCGCCATTTATCAGAATGCCCAAGGTGGTCAACAATCAGGATGTCTTCCCTGCCCTGCCGGTTCAGGCGTTCTACCACAGCGCTTCCGATCAGCCCCGCTCCGCCGGTTACAATGATCATGACTTGCTCTCCCGTCCTGCCTGCGCGTTGATCGCCTTCAGCAGTTCACTTTTACTGCGCGGCAGATATCCATTAGCACGAAGTTCGACGCCAATCAAGGAGAGCGAAGCGGTAATTTCAGCCACCAGCGGTGTTCCCCCCAGAGTTTTCCGCACGTCATCCCGCATCAGGACCTCTGCCGGAGCGCCGTTGGCCAGCAGCCGTCCGGACTGAAGCACGATCACATCATCCGCCCATCCGTATGCGAAATCGAGATCATGGGTTGCGATGATGACCGTCATGCCGGAAGCGTGCAGCCCTTCCAGAACTGCTGTCAACTCTTCCTGCATGGCAGCATCCAGACCGGCCATCGGCTCGTCAAGCACGAGCGTCTCCGGCTGCATGGCAAGCACTCCGGCGATACAGACCCGCTTTTTCTGACCGTAACTGAGGTTGTGGACCGGCTTGTCGGCCGACTCCGCCATTCCAACCGCCAGGAGTGCCTCCTCCACCCGTTGCCGCACCAGCGCTTCATCCAGGCCCAGATTCATCGGCCCAAAAGAGACATCCTCGCGGACACTGGCCGAAAAGAGCTGGCTATCCGGATTCTGGAACACCAGACCAACCTTTGAACGGAGTTGACGCATGCCGCCGCGGCTGTAATCAAGAGGGCTTCCATCCCAGCAGACCTGCCCGGCCAAAGGGCGCAGTATGCCGTTCAGATGCAGAAACATGGTCGTCTTGCCGGCGCCGTTGGCGCCGAGTACTGCGGTGCGCTGGCCGCGCTGCACCGCCAGGGAGCAGCTCTCCAGTGCGCGGGTGCCATCGGGGTAGCAATAGGAAACGCTCTCCAGTTTCAGGATGGGGCCGGTCATGGCAGTATCAATGCCAGGGCCACCACCAGGCTGCCTGAGGCCGCAGCGAGAAAGATATTCCGGCTGGTGTTGTCATGAGGATTTTCCAGAAAGCGGAGCGCGCCGTCACTGTTGCGGGCCAGCGCAGCCAGATGCAGAGCCTGGCTACGCTGCCAGACCTGCACGATCAGGTTGCCGACCAGCCCCCCCATCGAACGTAACGATATGGCAAATGTGGCATATCCCAGACGGGCGGACTGTGCCGTGATTGTTTCATGGATCGCTTCTGACAGTACGAAGAGAGTACGATAGCAGAGCGTCATCAGATCCAGCAGGGTATCCGGCAGTTTGCAGCGCCGCAGCAGCGAGATGATATCCGGGAGCGGGGTGGTCAGGGTCAGAAACAGCAGCGCGGCCAGGCAGGCCAGCGAACGGCAGCAGACCCGGGCGATGCGCAGCAGCTCCGGTTCGGCCGGATGGAGAGACACACCCAGGGTCGAGGCGCCCAGGTCGAGTGATATCAGCAGTGACAGCCCGCTTGCCAGAAGAAAGAAGAGCGCCGGGGCCGCCACTCGCAGATAACGCAGGAGAGGAATACCGGCGCCTGAAATTGATGCTGCCGTCATGATCAGGGCCACCAGCAGGGCTGTCCCGGGCGAAGCGGCTGCAAATGCTGCCACCATGCCGCACAGGGAAAATATTCCCTTGGCAGCCGGTGATACCTGTCGCCAGCGATTGGAGTAGGCGGACTGCTCAATCAGCATTGAGCTTCCTTGGTCAGCTCCCGCCGCATTCTGGCGCGGGTTACCGACATACCCAGATAATAGCCGATAAATCCGGCCCCCAGCGCGGCCTGCAGGGCGAAGAGCAGCGAGCCGATCTCTCCGCTGGGCGGTTCCATCAGCGGCTTGATCCAGGGCTGGTATCCCGGAGCAATCCTGCCGATGATATCCTTGGCCTGATCATCAGCCCCTCTGAAAATCTCCACCGTCTTACCGTCCGGTCCCGGAGCCGGTTTCTGCACCATCCAGAGCGGGAGCGCCACCAACGCAACCACGGCGATTATCATCAACAGATTCTGATAGCGCTTCATACCTGAACCTCCCGGACGGTTACGACGTTCATTTCTTTCAATTCCTGAGGATTGAAGCGGGCCAGGGCGTTGAAGACGACAACCGTGAGCAGCCCCTCGCTGATGGCCAACGGAATCTGGGTTACGGCAAAAACCGCCGCAAACTTGGCAAAAGAAGCCGCAAAACCGCCCGCCGGATCAGGAAAGGCCAGCGCCAGCTGGGCCGAGGTGGTAACGTATGTCAACAGGTCGGCCAGAGAAGCGGCCAGGAAGACCGAGATGCCGAAAGAGAGTTTCATTGCTTTGGCGAGGCGGTAGATTGCGGTGGCAGCAAACGGCCCAACGATCGCCATGGAGAAGATATTGGCCCCCAGTGTGGTCAGGCCGCCGTGCGCCAGCAGAATCGCCTGGAACAGAAGCACTACCATGCCGATGGGAGCCATGGCCGCCGGTCCGAACAATATCGCCCCCAGTCCGGTTCCGGTCGGGTGTGAACAGCTGCCGGTGACTGACGGCATCTTCAAGGCCGACAGAACGAAGGTAAAAGCGGCAGCAACCCCAAGCAGCATCCGCTGCTCCGGGTTTTCTTTTATTCTTCTGTTTATGGAATAGAGCCCGTAAGCAACGAAAGGCGCTGAAGCGACGCTCCAGCCGATGGCATGCTTGACCGGCAGAAAACCTTCCATGATGTGCATAATCAATTTCTCCTTATGTCTGTTGAACGTAGCAAGATGTCAGAATTTGAGGACCATACCATATCGCACAGACAGGTCGTCCTCCGGCTTGGTCAGGCCAAATTTGAACCCAGCGCTGACATCCAGGTACTCGTTAAATTCGTAGCGGGCACCTACCTGAGCATAGCCGGTCAGCTCGCTTGTCGTGTTATCCTGCGTTGTGGAAAGCCCAAACTCTGCAACTGTAGTCAAGCCTTTATAAACCCTGGCTTCGCCTGCAAGCGAACCGAACCAGAGATTGCTGTGGTTGCTGATTCTGGCCTGCTCAGTACGATAGTCGTGATGATCATAGCCAAGGTTGACATGCAGAGCATAGGTTCCATCGACAAATTCTCTGGAGGCAATCAGAGTGCCACCAAAACGCCAGCGGACCTCCGAAAGACCGTCGCCATGATTTCCGGTAGGCAAGATAATGGAGGGCTTGACGACAAGCGAGATTCCTGCCGGTTCGGCAAACAGGTACTTTAGCTCAACGGTCATATCGCCAAATCCATCGGCCTTGCCGGTCAGGCTGCCGTCTCCCGTGACACGGCTACTGAAAGTGTAGGGTAGCGCCAGAGATAGCCCAAGATTTCTGTACAATCCAGTCGTCAGCTTCGTCTCGCCATCAAATACGTCGCGTCGTACCGACACGCCGTTCACGCTCTCCCTGTCGTGGATATAGGAACTATTCAGTTCTATCTCCACCTTGCCCACATCCACAGTCCCCGCATCGTCGGCAATCAATGGTGGACCTGCATACGCTGTTGCCGCTGAGCACAACAGCAGTGATAATACTGCTATAAATCGATTCATTCCGCACTATCCTCCCTCGAAGTCTGGCCTGGATAGGTCTTCCGGCTCAGGGCCACCTACTTGCCCGCCTTCCCATTATGGTATTACTCCATACAGTGGCTTATTGTGGGCGTTCGTTCCCTTCACGGCTGCGGGGCAGCGGGAGAATTGCACTCCTCTTCCCTGGTTTCCGGCCTTTGTGCTGAATGGCTTATTTGCCATCAGTCTTGTGCAGACATATCCTCTTGCGTCACCTCCCTTGTGCACAGGTTAAACAGCTGGCGGCAGCCATTCAGATTCTTGTTACGCAATAACTGGTAATAATCCGTAAGAGCAAAACAAAAAAAGTCCGCACCTGCAATCGCAGTATGCGGACTTTTCGTATTCAAAGCCTGACAATGTTTTCACTCTCCCTTTACCAGAGGGATGGTGTGAGTGGAAGAATCATGGCAGGTCTTCTGGCTCGCGATTCCTCCTCCGGGCGCCTTCCCGGTCATTAAACCAGTGACGTAATTGCCCTTTGTCCTCGCTTACAGCGGCGGGTCCGCGGAGGAATGGCTCCATTTGGAGCGGCACCTCGCTTCCCTATCAAGCCCTTGCGGGCACCCTGATTCGTTTATTTGATTATCAAAAATACACAGTTTGGATATCACAAGCTGACTTTAAGAGTCAAGCGTGATCGTCGGCACAGACAATCCAGGCAGTGTCACAACGAGTAAGCCAACTACCAGTCACCCGGCATCTCATCTGCCTTCACTTGCAATGGTTATTTCCCCGTACCACGCCTCCGCACTCCCGCCGGTATTGTCGGTATCGGTCATTATGGCAATTGCTTCGGCCTCCGGTGGCTCTTCGCCAAACAAAAGGCGATAATCAGCGATCAGATCACGCTGCTCTGCCTGCCACTTCCCTGCCAGACCGTTGCCCGTCTCGACTGCGATCATCATGGCATTGGCAGAGTATGCGTTGGGAACCGAGGCACCCTTGGCCAGCCTGTTTGCCCAAATGTAGTTGATCGCCCTTGTTTGCCAGAAAAATCGGCCGGGAAAAATAACATACACTCGTGCGGCATAGTCGTCACCCGACCTGGACATTTCATCACCGCCCTGGATTGTGTGGGAGATTTTCCAACTCCAACGCAGGTATCTGTATTTTAGCGGGCTGAAGCGAATTCTTTTGATCAATCCTGAGGCGGCGTTCGTACTGGTAGCCTTTATAACCGTACTGCCTTCTTCCTGCACCAGACGGTATTCAGTTAACCCTTTGAAACTCCTGGACTCCCAACCAGCCAGACTTTCTGAGGAATCAAGACGACTGACTGAAATCTCGTCCGCCATGACTACGGTATGCAGGGCGAGAATGAGTCCGAGAGTCGTTATGGCATGATGCCAGGGCATGGCAGCTAACCTTGATTTGACAGTATTATTTCGCGACAGGAAGTTTTTCCGCCTGCCAGTCGGCAAAAAGCATCTGGGCGATATTCGGATAGGCCAGTTTCTGCAGTTTGCGATACGCATTGTAACTGCGGCCGCCTGAATTACAGTAGACGACAATCTGCTTGCCCTTGTCCAGCACACCCGACCCGGCAGCAAAGGTTTCAAGCGGAATATTGATCGCTCCCGGCACGTGCCCTTCAGCATACTCCCTGGCATCCCGCGCATCCACAACGGTCAGGGTTGACGGGGCATTATCCAGCAGCGCCTTGACAACAACCGGCTTGATCATACTGGCCTTCACGGTTTTATCATAATCCGCGCCGCTGTAAAACGGATATCCCTTCTCCTCCCAGACCGGCATCCCTTCGGCGTAGATCGAGATATCCGTATAACCCAGCGAGCGGGCAATCAAAGCCGACTTGGCGCTTTTTCCGCACTTGACGCCGTTGCAGTAGAACACCAGTCGCGCATCTTTAGCGGCAGCAAGAGTTGAGGAGTCTTTCTCAAGAACATTCAGGGGGATGCTGATCGCCGAGTGGATATGCGCTTCCTGATACTCCTGCGCTGTACGGGCATCAATCAGAATCGTCTCCCCTTTTTTCTCCTCCAGCAAGCTTTTTAGCTGCTCACTGGTTATAATCTGAAAACCCTCTTTGGTTGTTTGCACCGTCAACTCTTTATACGGCCACCCCTGCATGCCATCTTTAAGGATGAGAAGACGCTTTTCACTAATACCCTTCTCTTTGAGGTAATCATATGTGTTTTGTGCCCCGCCACCACCACGAGGACATATTACAACGATATCGTTTTGAGTTGCCGCCAGTATAGGCAGAACGGCATCAAGCTTCTGTTTGTCACCTGCCGTTTTGACCGGATAGGCGTTGGTCTCCAGTGAGCCTTTGAAGTGCTTCTTCTGGAACTCAGAAGGCACCTGAATATCTACGATAGCAACATCCCTCCCATATTCCAGCCACTGCTTGAACTGGCCCGGTTCGACGTAATTGTAACCGTCTGCCATTGATACAGCTGCACAACCCAGTAGCATCGCTACCACCGCCAAAATTCGTTTCATTTCAGTTTCCTTTTCTGGAGACAGCTCCCAATCATGTGGTTAGATCGTCCAATTGAAATTTATTACAAGTCGCAGTATGGGAGCCGTCCCGGTATTAGTCAAATTTGTAGTTTCGATCAACAGGCTGAATTCAATCGTTTTTTTGGATAGCAAAAACCAGATGGCGAGGTTTCTCATGTCACAAAAAAAGGGAGGTCTCTGAAAAGACCCCCCTTTGTATTCTGGACAGCATAAACGAAAGTTACATATCAGACGGTCTGCGCTCTCCGTTTGAGTATGAAGCCGATCAGGAATGATATCGTCAAGGTAAGCGCCCCGCCAACCAGGCCGGAAACGCTGGCGCCGAGTTTGCTCCGATCGGCCTTCCCCACCTCCGGTTTTTGCTCCTGACTCACGGCATTTGAAGCATTTGCTTCAGCCGGTTTGGCCTCGGCTGGTATTTTAAACGAATAATCCGGAAGGAAAGAGAGCTTTTTCTGCATGGTCGCAATTGTTCCGTGTATCCAGTCTTCCGGGACCTTAAGTTCTTTCTGCCCGGTTACCCTGGTGATCGACCATTCCAGGCCGTCGGGGCGTTCCGAGGCAAACCAGGACAGCATCCCGCCCATCAGGACCGCTACAGCCAGAAACGCAAGCGCTATATTACGAATTGCATGGCTGCCTATGGAACGGTCTGTCACGGTGCTTTGCAGGATTTCAGGCCTGGCTCTGCAGATAAAAGTTATCACCGCAGCGGTCACCAGTCCCTCAACGATACCGATTGCCAGATGAATCGGCTGCATGATGGCTGCGAAGGTGTAAAAAGGGAGCGCTGAAATTCCGGAACATACCGTTTCAAGAACGACTCCGAAGGCTCCCAACTGTAAGGCGATAACCGCAGCCGCCAAGGATGCAACCGATATTTTCGCATAGTCTGGATTTTTGCCGACGATCTTTTTGTAAATCAGCGGGTATGCGATAAAGGCCGGGAAAAAACCGAGGTTGAAGATATTGCAGCCCAGCGCCAGCAGGCCGCCATCGGCAAAAAAAAGCGCCTGGACCACCAGAACCGATGCGATGGTCAGAAAAGCGGCATGCGGGCCAAGCAGAATGGATAGCATCAATCCCCCGCCCAGATGCCCGCTGGAGCCGGTGAGCGGAATTGTGAAATTGATCATCTGCGCCGCAAAGATAAAAGCGCCCAGAACCCCCATCAGCGGGATCTTGCGATCATCCAGCTCTGCCTGGACTTTTCCGGAGCAGCAGGCTATGGCAGCGCCTGAAACGGCCCACATTGTTGCGCCGACAGCTGGTGATAATAATGCGTCTGCCATATGCATGGTAAAGCCTCTACGATATAGACACGTTTTTTATTTTCGTCACACCTCGTAAATATAATAATCATTTTTTAGTGTCAAGGGCTTAAATGTGCCGCGCAAGAACAATTACTATTCAGGCAAATCGGTATTGCCTCAGAATATTTTAGCTCTTGCCACCAAGTATTTTTCCCGCTATAGTGCCGCCACATTTTGCCAATCTCCGAGTCGTACCAGCCTAAAAGGGAAAAATCCTCACGGCCTGCGACCTGTGGGTGTCGCCGGAAACGGCGCCGCCCTCCTTTTGAAAAGGGGATCATGTGCCTGACGTACCACCCAAAATGGTTCGTACTCGCCCCTTTTCTATTGAGAGAAGGGGCTTTTTGTTTTTTAAACCACAAGAAGGAGTGTAAATCATGGTCAGACTTGTTGAAGATCAAATAGATCCTGTCGCGGTATATAACTCCATTTGCGCGGCGTTCTCCGGTTCGGTAGTGTTTCATTACGCTGTTGTCAAAAAACTGGCCGGTTCCGGGAAATCGACAACCGCTATTGAGTACAGAGCCCAAGAGGATTCAATTCTGGAGCTGGAGGACATTGCCAGGGATCTTGAAAGCCGCTGGAGTCTGGAGGACGTTTTATTGATCCGGCGTACCGGCTGCCTGGCTGTCGGTGAAACCATCTCTCTGGTAGCTGCCAGCTCTCCCAACAGCGAGGATGCCTTCGAGGCATGCAAATCCGGAGTCAGCCGTTTAAAAAAAATATCCACCATACACAAAATAGAGAAGTTTTCATCTGGCATCTAATCTTGTTTTTCATGCCAAGATAAGCAATCAATATTATGCTATTCAATTTCAATTGGGTGGACCACAGGAATCCAGCCAGATAACAACACAACTAGAAACATATTATCACTACAAATATGTTGCCACTCTCCGAGTCGTATTAGCCTAAAAGGAAAAAATCCTCACGGCCTACGACCTGCGGGTGCCGCCGGAAACAGCGTCGCCCTCCTTTGAAAAGGGGAACTTGTGCTTGACGTGCCGCTGCCGGTGGTTCGTTCGCGCCCCTTTTCTGCCGAGAGAAGGGGCGTTTTTTATACCTTCCTGAAGTAAAAGAGAATCAGCCCAATCTCACATGGGTGGTCAAAGGGAACCAACCACACAGGGCAGTCTAAAAGAAACGCAGGTTGAAATAATTATCTAAAAGGAGAGTACCGTGAAGAAGATTGTAATTGCCGCAGGAATCCTGATGTTGTTGTGTAATAGCCATTCGGCCATCGCAAAATCGCTTGAAGATGTTCTTAAGGAAAAGGGAATCATAACCGAACAAGATTACAATATTGTCGTTAAATCACGCCCCGTTGGTTACAAACTTGGAAAGGGTTTCACGCTGACTTCACCTGATGAGAATTTCCAGCTTACCATTGGAGGTGTGCTGCAGAGTCGCTATACCTTTACGGACATGAAAGCAAAAACTGATTCAAGTAAATGGGAGATAAAATCGCTTAAACTTGTTCTCAGCGGTTATGCCTACAACAAAGATCTTACCTATGAAGCACAGACAAATTTTGTGCAGGGCGGTTCAACCAAAATTCTGGAGCGGGGCTATTTCAATTACCGCCTCATGGATGAAATACAGTTGCTGGTCGGTCAGACTAATGTCCCGTTTGGCCGCCAGTGGCTGAATGCAACAACCGGACTGGAATTTGTAGACCGCTCATATGCATCTGATGCCTTCCGGGCCGGTTACGACACCGGCCTGAAACTGCACGGTAAAATTGCCGACTCGCTTGTCACCTACGACGTCGGCGTATATGGCGGCGTTGGGCAAAGCACGTACCGTTCAACCAACAACAACGCATTGGTGGCCCGGATAACAGTCAACCCTTTCGGACCAGTCGCATACAGTGAGGGCGACCTTGATAAAAGCACAAAACCGCTTCTATCCGTAGGTGCCGACTACTATATGAACACGCTTAAAGCTACCTTTACGGCACCAAGCACAACAACACTTGAGACAAACAATGTCGATCTGGCGGGCACCAACGGATGGCTGGGTAAGGGGCTGACAAAATTCACGAAATCCGAGAATATTGATATCAACAGTTACAGTATTGATGCCGCATTCAAATGGTACGGAGTTTCACTACAGGGCGAATATCTCTGGGGAGAGGCCAAAGGCAAGAGCAGTAACAAACGGCTTCGTTCCGAAGGCTTCTATGCACAGGCCGGGTATTTTATTATCCCTAAGACAGTTGAGCTGGCGCTGCGCTGTTCCTATGTCGATCTGGACCGGGATGCTCCCAACAAGCACATTGTGGATACAACCGGCGCATTTTCGTGGTATATCAACAAACATTACCTCAAAATCCAAGCTGATGTAACCAACAGCCACACCCAGAGTGTAATGACTGACGACATGATATATCGTCTTCAGGCGCAGTTGTTGTTCTGATTGTCGTCAATTTCCTGATTCGGAAAATGAAAACATAGGGTGCTGGAGGAATAGCTTCCCCAGCACCTATTATTTCACAAGCTGAAACCAAAAATAACTTTGGTTAGTTACGTACATCAAAAGGGGTAAACGCATGAAACAATTAATCGCCCTGATACTGCTGTTGTGTTGCACAACTGCGTCTGTAGCGCATGCGGAAAATGGGTACATCCTGCTGGCCAGCACTATCGGCCCGATCGACGCCGGGATTGTCACAGCTCTGGAAGACGCATTTGAAAAAGACACCGGCATCGTTGTCAGGCATGTCGGGGCCGGCACAGGCGAGGCTCTGAAAATGGCGGAAAAGGGGAACTTTGACCTTGTAATGGTTCACGCCAAATCGCTGGAAGAGAAGTTTGTGTCTGCCGGTTTTGGAACCGAGCGCATCCCTTTCATGTACAACGATTTTGTCATAGTCGGCCCGCCTGATGATCCGGCCGGAATCCGCGGTATGAAATCCGTCTCTGCGGCGCTTGCAAAGATAGTCGAGAAATCGGCCCCCTTTGTAAGTCGTGGTGACAAATCCGGGACGCATGTCGCCGAAATGGAGCTGTGGGGAAAAGCCGGCCTGAAACCGGTTGGAGCATGGTACAGAACCTACGAAAAAGGGAACGAGGGAAACGTTCCGACTCTCCGCCATGCCAGCAACTCCGCTTCCTATACCTTGATCGATCGCGCTACTTTCCTGTCGATCCAGAAACAGATCAAACTGGAGGTACTCGTTGAAGGGGACGAATCCCTGTTGAACCGAATATCTCTGATCCCGGTCAGCAGCAAGAAGTTTCCAGCCGTAAATCATGAAGACGCAGCAGTTTTTGCTGGCTGGCTGACAAATCCTGCAAAAGGGCAGAAAATAGTTGCGGAATTCGGCATAGATCGTTTTGGCGCGCCGCTCTTTTTTCCTGATTCCCGCGCATGGCATGCTCAAAGCAGAAAATAGCTCCAATTAACCAATCAGAGAGGAAAAACAACATGAGATCCCGCAAATATATTATCGGATTTATTGCAGCACTTGTAATGCTGGCTTTTACCATTCCGGCGCTGGCCGCGCCCAAAACTATCATCCTGGCCACTACCACCAGCACCCAGGATTCCGGCCTGCTGGATGTGCTGGTGCCGCTGTTCGAGAAGGAGAGCGGCTACCAGGTCAAGACCATTTCGGTCGGCTCCGGCCAGGCCATGAAAATGGGGGAAAAGGGTGAGGCGGATGTTCTGCTGGTACACTCACCGGATGCCGAGAAGAAGTTCATGGCCGATGGATTTGGCGTTACCCGCCGCCTGGTCATGCACAATGACTTCATTATCCTTGGCCCGGCTACAGACCCGGCCAAAATCAAGGGAACAACTGCCGCAGATTCTCTGAAACGTATTGCCCAAGCCGGCGCACTGTTCGCCTCGCGCGGCGACAATTCCGGTACGCACTCCAAAGAGAAAGGGCTCTGGAAGGCAGCTGCCGTAAATCCAGATGGGCAGAAATGGTACCAGCAGACCGGGCTTGGAATGGGGCAGACGCTGAACGTGGCTGCAGAAAAAAAGGGTTACGTTCTGGCTGATCGCGCCACCTATCTGGCGCTAAAAAAGAATCTGGGGCTGGAAATCCTGGTGGAGGGTGACGGCAAGCTGCTTAACGTCTATCACGTGATCGAAATAAATTCCGTCAAGTGGCCCAAGGTAAATATCCCGGGCGGCAAGGCCTTTGCGGATTTCATGGTGTCGAAAAAGACCCAGGAGATCATAGGGCGCTTCGGCGTCGACAAATTCGGCGCACCGCTCTTCTTCCCGGATGCAGGCAAAAATCCGGCCTCTCTGGGGCTCTGATGGATCTGATACTTGACGGCATACTACAAGCGCTGCGCCTGATTATGTCTTTTGACAGCGAAGTCATGGCGGTGACGCTGCTTTCGCTAAAGATTTCCTGTAGTGCGACCCTGATCAGCCTGTTCATCGGAATTCCGGCCGGAACCCTGCTGGCCTTGGCCCATTTTCCGGGTCGCAGGCTGGTCGTCAGCCTGGTCAACACCGGCATGGGGCTGCCGCCTGTAGTGGTCGGACTGTTTGTGACCATCTTTCTGTGGCGCAACGGCCCGCTCGGCTTTCTGGAAATTCTTTACACCCCGGCCGCCATGATCCTGGCCCAGGCAGTGATCGCTACTCCAATTGTAGCCGGCATCACGATCGCTTCGATCCAGAACCTGCCAGCCAATCTGAAGTTGCAGGTACTGGCGCTGGGGGCCACTCGTGTCCAGATGGTCTGGATACTTGTGCGGGAGGCTCGTCTGCCGCTTCTGGCCGCCGTGATGGCCGGTTTCGGCGGCGTCATCTCTGAGGTGGGGGCCTCGATCATGGTGGGTGGCAATATCAAGGGGCAGACCAGGGTGCTGACCACCGCCACAGTGATGGAAACCGGCAAGGGTAATTTTGACGTAGCTATCGCCCTGTCGCTGATCCTCTTGCTGCTGGCCTTTGGGGTTAATTACATTCTGACTGTGATCCAGCAGCGGGAGCGCCCACGATGAGCGGCATCCTTGAAATCAAAAACCTTCGCATCCGGCGCGGAGGCGTACAGGTGCTGGATCTGCCGCACTTCTCGGTAGCCGCAGAAGAAAAGGTGGCTGTAGTCGGGCCGAACGGCGCCGGAAAATCCAGCTTTCTCCTCGGGCTGGCCTGTCTGTTACAGCGTGAGAGCGGCACGTTTTATTTTAGAGGTGAATCTGTTGCAACACATGACGAGACCGCCTATCGCCGCCAGATTGCCATGGTCTTTCAGGAACCGCTGCTGTTTGATACGACTGTGCTTGACAATGTAGCCGAAGGGCTGCGGATTCGAGGCAAAGGACGGGCGGAAGCCAGAGATATCGCACGGGACAGCCTGGAACTCTTCAAGGTCGGGCACCTGACCAGCCGTTCGGCCCACAAACTCTCAGGCGGCGAGGCCCAGCGGGTCAGCCTGGCGCGCGCTTTTGCCGTCAGGCCTGCACTGATCCTGATGGACGAACCCTTCTCCAGCCTGGATCTGCCGACCCGTATCGTGCTGGCGGAGGATCTGGGGCGCATCCTGCACGAATCCGGCACAGCGGCCATCATTGCTACCCATGACCGTATTGAAGCGTTTCATATTGTGGATCGTCTGGTGGTGATGGAGAGCGGCAGGGTAGTTCAGGAGGGGCGGCCCAAAGATGTGCTGGAACAGCCGGTTAATTCATTTGTGGCGGCGTTCAGGAGGACCAGTTATTCGGGGTTGGAAGGATAACTTACTACAGGTCGAAGGTTCAAACAGTTTCTGCCCACCCAGTTCCCTTTTCTGCTTCAAATCCGTCAGCAGACGCAGCTGCTCATATCCCGTTCTACCTAGCAACTTGATCCCGATTTTTACTACGCTGCTGAACCGGTATTTATCTGCTTATTGTATTTACAACTTTGTACATACGTGCTACAAAAAATGTCATGGTATTTGAGTGGGATAAAAACAAGAACGAGATTAACAGGAAGCGTCATGGCGTCAGCTTCGATGTCGCCAAACTGGTGTTTTTTGATCCTTGTTGCATCACGCTTTTCGACCGGATCGAAGACGGCGAAGAGAGGTGGCATAGCATGGGGCTGGTAAATGGAGTGTTACTCCTTCTTGTTGTTCATACCACAAAGTACGCCGGTCAGACGGAAATCACCCGCATCATATCAGCCAGGCGCACAACCAGCCATGAAAGGAAGTGTTATGAAAATGGATACTAAAAAGCATGACCGCATAGCCAGGGTCGTATCGGATGGCACAATAACACCCGAAATAGAGGTAGAGCTGAAAACAATTGCAGCCATGCCTGATGACACTATTGATACATCAGACATACCGGAAGTGACCGACTGGAGTAACGCGGTGGTCGGCAAGCTCTACCGCCCCGTCAAGGAGGCGGTAACGGTAAGGCTTGACGCCGATGTGCTGCATTGGCTCAAACAAGGCGGAAAAGGCTATCAAAGTCGCTTGAACGCCATCCTGCGCAAGGAAATGACGTCACAGCCAGCCATACGAAAAGCGGCCTGACAAGCGTTCAGGAGGACCTGTTATTCGGGGTTGGCGCTAATCCGAGGAAGTCGAGAAGAAGTGTGGAATTTGCCATGATTTTCCTCGGGGAAGCCTTTGGTCAGGCTTCCAAGAAAACAAGTAGTTGGTTCATCATTATTGCCAAACGATAGATTTGATCAAAGCTGCGTCCGATTACAAACGTCGCCAGAAAATGAATTGTGTATAACATAGTCAGGCGGGGTAACGATAGGGATTTTGAACGTAGAATCAGCAGTAATCCGCCCGTTGGATTTTCCAGTTGACACAGTGTAACCATTACACTACCATCAATCCATGACAACCGCTCACGGTGAAAACGACGAGACCAGAAAACCCAAGAATAAAGCCCCCCTGATAACTGCTGTGCAGATTACTGACACTATGAAGCTGACCATCACCTGGAACAGCGGCGAAACATTTGATCTAGATCTTGCCGAAACTATCAAGCTGAGTGCTGCTTTTAAGCCTCTTACTGATCCTGCCTTATTTGGCCAGGTGGTGATCGAAGAATGGGGGCATGGGCTTGATTGGCCGGAAGGGCTTGATATGGGAGCCGACAGGCTGTATCAACTGTGCCGCGAGCAAGCCGGTTTATTCTCGCCCAGCGCCTTTGACGGTTGGATCAAGAAGAACCAGCTGTCTTTGACTACTGCTGCCGACGCTTTGGGTATGACCAGACGCATGATCGCCCACTATCGTTCCGGCTCCCGTCCAATTCCCAAAACTGTGCAGTTGGCGTGTATTGGCTGGGAGACTCTTAAAAAAGCTGCGTGATGTCAAACTGCTTTTAGATATTCATGTTTAAGCGGAGCTATTTTCAAAGAGCCTGATCCAGCGCTTCCCTGACCTTGCTGAGCAGCATCTGCTTTGTGGCCGGTTTGGATAAAAAAACAGCCCCGGCCTTCATCTTTCCCTTCTGCTCGATGACATCGTCGGTATAGCCGCTGGA
>JACRCG010000047.1 GCA_016219145.1 Deltaproteobacteria bacterium
ACTGGCCCGCTCCGGCGAAGAGGGCTCGGATCTGAAACTCAAGCGGGCCGGCGCGAACAAGGTTGTCTCGCCGTACATAATCGGCGGCAGCAGAATGGCCCAGTCGATTCTGCGCCCCAATGTCGTTGATTTTATCGAGATCGCTACCGGCAGCGAGCATATGGATCTACAGATGGAGGAGATCACCATTCCCCCTCATTCGGCTTTTGCCGGCGAGACGCTGGTCAGTTCCGGCTTTCGCAAGGAGATCGGGGTTATCATCGTCGGCATCAAGAAAGCTCACGGCAAGATGATCTTCAACCCGCATTCCCAGGCTAAAATCGAGGGGAGGGATACCCTGATTGTTCTCGGAGAGCCGCAATCGATTGCAAAACTCGAAGATCTGGTGGATCGCACCGCCAGCGACTCGGTCATCAAGGAACACCGGAGGGGACAGCAATGAAGCATGTCATCCACGCCCACGTTCCTTACGCCCGCCTGGGAGAGCATCTGGGGTACGCGATTGCGAACCGGATCAATCCCGAGGTCTATCTGCCGGCTGAATCGCTGGATCATATCGTCTGGGAAGAGCTGGCGGCTCACGCCGAGGCTTTGGAGGCTGCCGGACTAGCCACAACCATTCACTCCGCTTTCATGGATCTGAACCCGGGCGCGATTGATACAAGCATCCGGGAAGCAACGCGCCGGCGCATCCAGCAGGTTATGAAGGCTGCCGAGCTGCTGCACCCCAAGGTGATTGTTGTACACCCCGGTTTTGATGAACTGCATTACGGAGACAATCGTCTTACCTGGCTTAAAAACAGCATCGATTTCTGGCGCGAGTTTGTACCGCAGGCTCGCGAACTCGGGACAATCCTGGCGGTCGAGAATATCTTCGAAAAGGAGCCGTCAACGATCAAGGCCCTGCTGGATGAGATCGACGATCCCTGCTTCAGGCACTGTTTTGATGTCGGTCACTGGAATATGTTCTCTACCGTCACTTTGGAAGAGTGGTTTGACGAACTCGGCTTTTATATCGCCGAAAGCCATATTCACGACAATCATGGCGAGAGCGATGAACATCTGCCGGTTGGAGAGGGGGCGATTGACTTTGCCGGTTTTTTCCCGCTGTTAAGCCGTTATGCCCCGGATGCGGTCTGGACGATCGAGGCTCATAACACCGAGCGTCTTCAACGGGCGCTCAAAAATATCAAAACATTTATATGACCAGCAGCCCATCGATGAAGATTCTGGTAGTAGGCGGTGCAGGCTACATCGGCTCTCATATGGTACGGGAGCTGATTGACAAGGGTTTTGATCCGCTGGTTTATGACAACCTGTCAACCGGGCATTCCTGGGCAGTACCGGAAGGGAGTCTGATCGAGGGGGATCTGGCTGATACCGCCGCTCTGAATCGCCTGTTTGAGACAGTCAATATCCGGGCGGTCATGCATTTTGCCTCCTCGATACAGGTGGCCGAATCTGTCGTAGAACCGCTCAAATATTACAGAAATAATGTCGCCAACACCCTTAATCTTCTGGCGGCGATGCGGCAGAATGGTGTAAAGCGCATCGTATTTTCCTCAACTGCGGCGGTGTATGGCTCACCGCTATCGGTACCGATATCTGAACAGGCCCCGCTTAACCCGGAAAATCCGTACGGCCGCTCCAAACTGATGGTAGAGCAGGTTCTGGCCGACTGTGATCACGCCTGGGGCCTTAAATCTGCCGTTCTCAGGTATTTTAACGCCGCCGGGGCGCACCCGTCGGCCGCCATCGGGGAAGCGCACACACCCGAGTCGCATCTGATTCCGATCATGCTGCAGGTCGCAAGCGGCCGACGAGAGTCTGTCACAATATACGGTACCGACTACCCGACCAGGGACGGCACCTGCATAAGGGATTACATCCACGTCTGCGATCTTGCCAGCGCCCACAGCCTGGCGCTGGAAGCCCTGCTTGATGACTCCGGCTCGTTTGTCTGCAATCTCGGAAACGGATTGGGATATTCGATTCAGGAAGTGATGGAGGTCGGGCGGGCAGTTACCGGTCATCCGATCCCTGTCAGCATCGGCCAGAGACGCCCGGGAGATCCGGCTCTGCTGGTAGCCTCGGCTGACAAAATGCGCTCGGAGTTCGGCTGGAAGCCACGGTTTGCCGATTTGCCTTCAATTATCGGCACAGCCTGGAAATGGCATCAGAACAACGGATATGGCTTTTAGGAGTCTACCGGACTTAGGAGAAATCTACTGCAAATTTGTCTGAACGGTCCATATTTCGCCGCTTTTTCGGCCAATAGAACAACTATTGACCTTCAAAATCGACAAAATCTGTCCTCGTCCAGCCAAATTTTCGCTACGATTTCCTAAGTCCGGTCGACTCCTGGCCTGTCCTGCCACCCTGTCCGGTTGCCCGGTAGATAACGTGATACACCAGCCCCACCAGCACACTCCCGCCGACTATATTCCCCAATTTTACCGGGAACAGGTTTTCCAGAAAACCGGTGCAGGTGATTGCATTTGAAGCCGTTCCGGTAGTTTCGAAAGTCTGTAGCAGCATTGCCAGCGGGATGAAGAACATATTGGCTATGCTATGCTCGAAACCGGCCGCAACAAAGGCCGAAATGGGGAAGACGATCGCCACGGCCTTGTCTATCACGCTGCGCCCGGCCAGTGCCATCCAGACAGCCATGCAGACCAGGACATTGCAGAGAACACCTCTAAAAAAGGCCGTCCAGAACGGCAAGGCGACTTTGGCCGAGGCGATCCGGATGTATTCCTGCGCAATCGTTCCATTGTTCATGTCGGCATGATGGGACAGAAAGACCAGCAGCGCCAGCCCGGCCGCGCCGATGAAGTTTCCGCAGCAGACAATCGCCCAGTTCCGCAGCAGTTCGGAAGTTGAAATCTTCCTGTCTGCCCAGGCCATCGCCAGCAGGTTATTCCCGGTAAACAGCTCCGCGCCTGCCACTACTACGAGAATCAGCCCCAGAGAAAAGGCTACTCCGCCAAGAACCTGTTTAATGCCAAAGCTCAAGGACGGGTCGGATTTGACGATCACGAAGTAGAGTGCGCCCAGACCGATAAAAGCCCCCGCCAGCACACTCAGCATAAGCATTTGAAGAAACGGCAGCTGCGCCTTGGTCACGCCGATTGTTTCAACCCGCGTAGCTATCTCCCTGGGTGAAAATGCATCGAAGCCGAAGATCTCTGACATGGCACGCTCCCGAAATTTGAGTTGCTGTAGAGAGCGTATCAGATATTTTTAGCTCTACAAGCTGACGGGAGATTTAAAGTCTGTCTTGATGTGAGGGGTGCCCGGAGTGTTGCGGGGTAAGTACTAGTAACGGGCCGGTGGTGCAGTAGCGGCGTGGTCTTTTGCGCAAACCGTCTGCCGCCAAGTGGTTGGAAATTTGGTAGGCGCGTCTTATTTTTCGACTTGATGCTGGCTTACAAGTGGATAATTTTCTGGGTAGAGAATGCTGTTTACATCCAGATCAATATCCAATTCAGGCCAGTAAAGGTGGTTTTCTGAGGGCATTTCGACATGCAGGATTTTCTTTATTGATGCCTCTTGAAACCACGGAAAATGCTCAAACGCCAGAAACATTTCTCTGGTATCAATCAGCATCCAGATTCCATTGCTTGAAATATTGGTAACTTCAGCAGGGAAAATGCTGTTGCCACGCTTTGCGGATCTCATTTTGATGCTCCTTAATGAGGCCGTCTGCCTCGTTTAGTTCCTTCATTGAAAGGCCATGATTTTGGGCAATCTGTATATCAGGTTCCAGCCAGAACTTTGCTTCTCCGTTGTTTGACTGCACATGAATATGCATTCTCGATTCTTCTCTGGAAAAGAAGTAGAAGCGGAAACCGGCTTCGCGAAAAACGGTTGGACTCATAATGGAATATCCCTGCAATTCAAAATAATAATCATGATTCTAGCGGTCTCAGATAACAATGGTCAATCCAAATATTCGATACCAGGAATAAGACCTTAGGTGGACATTGTTAAGTTCGCAAACGCGCTCGAAAATATAATATGAAGAAAACAAAGGACACTATCCAGTTTGAAGGATAATACGGGAAGTGCCTTCAGGTCTCAACGCCTACATTTTCGGCGACTGTATAGGGTTGATCAGTCGCCGCAGAATATACAGACTCCACAAATATTGTGCAATGAAGATATTATAACTGGAGAAATCTTGGATATCAGCGCATCCAATACAGGAAAGTGGTCGCAAAGTCTGCCGGAATGGCATAGTATCCCACTACAATCCGAACGACACAAACTACGGTGGAAACCAACATGCTCCTGACAAAAAAACAGATCCTGACATTCCTGAAACAACGCGAAGGCTCAACCCATTTTGCCGCTATCCTGCGCGAATTCGGCGGGCGGCATGTCAAGCGCGAGCTCAAGAATATGCTGGAAGATATGGCTGATGACGGCGAAGTAGTCCGCTTGAAGGGCAACAGCTATACCCTGCCGGGCAAGGTCAAAACCCTGCGCGGCCGGATTTCGGTACACCGCGACGGTTACGGATTTGTGACCCCCGAAGGGGGCGGCGAGGATATCTTTATCCCGTCAAAATTCATGAAAGGCGCACTGCATGGCGATCTGGTTGAGGCCAGTTCCAGCCCCAGCCGAATGGGTGGCAGCAAACTGGATGGCCGCGTCGTGGCGGTGATCGAGCATGCCACCAGCCGCGTGGTGGGACGTTATGAAGAGACCAGGCGCGGAGCGATCGTCATCTCCGAGGATCAGCGCCTTAATCTGGTGGTTAGCATCCCAGCCAAAGGGCGCGGGCGGGCTGAGGACGGACATCAGGTGGTGGCCGAGCTGACCTCCTACCCGGTTGGCGGGCGTCCGGCCGAGGGGCGCGTGGTGGAGGTGCTGGGTTGGCCGGATGATCCCGAGGTGGAGGTTCAGTCGGTCATCCGCCGCTTCGATCTGCCTCATATCTTCGGCAAGGTTGTGCTGGCCGAAGCGGAAGGAGTTTCTGAAACTGTAAACAAGGACGATCTGGCGGGGAGGGTGGATCTGCGCAGCAGACCGACCGTGACCATCGACGGCGAGACGGCCCGCGATTTCGACGACGCCATCTCGCTCAAACGGGAAGGAGATAATTTCCGGCTGTGGGTCTCGATCGCCGATGTTTCGCATTACGTCAAGAAGGATAGTCCGTTGGACCGCGAAGCCTATCTGCGCGGCACGTCGGTCTATTTTCCGGACCGCTGCATCCCGATGCTGCCGGAACGCCTTTCGAACGGCATCTGTTCACTTAATCCGCAGCTGGATCGCCTGACAATGACGGCCGAGATGCTCTTTGACCGCTCCGGCACGATGCTGGAGTCTAATTTCTACCCCAGCGTTATCAAGAGCGCCGCCCGCCTGACCTATACGATTGTGAAGCAGATCATCGTGGACGACGACCGGGAAGTGACGGATAAACACCGTCCGGTCGCAGCGATGCTGCTGGAGATGAAGGAACTGGCGCTGATCCTGATGGGGATGCGCAAAAAGCGGGGCAGCATCGATTTTGACCTGCCCGAACCGGAGATCATTATCGGGCTGACCGGCCTGACCGAGGGGATCATCCGCGCCGAGCGCAATCTGGCCCACCAGCTGATCGAGGAGTTCATGCTGGCCGCCAACGAGGCG
>JACRCG010000052.1 GCA_016219145.1 Deltaproteobacteria bacterium
CAGCAAGGCGGTATTTTTCTTTACCGCCGACGGCCGGGTTGATTTTCGCGATCTGGTAAAAGATCTGGCTCACACCTTTCACACCAGAATTGAGATGCGCCAGATCGGGGTTCGCGATGAGTCGAAGATGATCGGCGGAATCGGAATTTGCGGCCGCGAACTCTGCTGCTGCTCCTTCCTGCGCGATTTTCAGCCGGTGTCTGTCAAAATGGCCAAGGAACAAAACCTGGCGCTCAATCCCAGCAAGATTTCAGGCCAGTGCGGCCGCCTGCTCTGCTGTCTCGATTATGAGTATGAAACCTATTGCAGTCTCCGGAAAAACTTCCCCAAAGCGGGCAAACGGGTGCGTACCGTGAATGCGGTCGGTGTTGCCGACAAGGTCAATATCCTGACCGGCAACATTACTCTCAGGCTCGATGACAACAAGATCATCATCATCAGACGCGAAGATATTATCGGTGACGGAGGCCCCCCCCCTGAAGCGCCGCCCCAGCGCCCGGCTATTCCGGTTACACCGCGGAACGGCCAGCGGGAGCATCGCACAGAACACCGCCAACGCCAGGAAAAAAAGGAGTTGCAGACCATAATAGCTCCGGAACCTTTGGAAACAATCGCTCCTGCAGACTCTGCAGCAAACCTGAAACCTGAAGCGCCGGCACAGCAGGATGCGGCCAAGACCGGTCAAGGCCGCAGAAAACACCGTTCACGCAAACATGGTCATCGTAAAAAGCCGGGCGGTACGCCGACGACGACGCCGACGCCAACACCAGGAGCATGATATGAAACCGACTTTTTATGTCACAACGCCCATCTATTACGTCAACGACGTGCCGCATATCGGCCACGCCTATACCACTGTTGCCGGTGATGTCCTTGCCCGTTACAAACGACTTATGGGCTTTGATGTATATTTTCTGACCGGCAGCGACGAACATGGGCAGAAGGTTGAGAAAGCAGCCATTACAGCCGGCGAAACACCTCTGGAGCTGGCTGACCGTGTGGTAAAACGATTTCAGGCGCTCTGGGAGCGCCTGGGGATCTCTCACAACGACTTTATTCGAACAACTCAGGAACGCCACAAACAGGGTGTCAGCAGGATATTCAGCAACATCCTCGACAAGGGCGATATTTATCTGGGTGAATACGAAGACTGGTACTGCACCCCCTGTGAGACCTTCTGGACCGAGACCCAACTGATAGAAGGACGCTGTCCCGACTGCAACCGACCGGTGGAAAAACTGAAAGAGGAATCCTATTTTTTCCGGATGAGCAAATATCAGCAACAGCTGCTGGACCATATCGAGGCCAATCCGGACTTCATCCAGCCCAAAAGCAAACGCAACGAGATTATCTCCTTTGTCAAAGAGGGGCTGCGTGATCTCTCTGTCTCCCGCACCACCTTCACCTGGGGAATTCCGGTGCCAGGCAATGACCGTCACATCATCTATGTCTGGTTCGACGCACTGACCAACTACATCACCGCCCTCGGCTATCCCGATGAATCCGGAAATTACGGCCGCTACTGGCCTGTTGATGTTCACTTGATCGGCAAGGACATCCTGCGCTTTCACTCAGTCTATTGGCCGACATTCCTGATGGCGGCCGGACTGCCGCTGCCAGAAAAGGTCTTTGCTCACGGCTGGTGGACTGTCGAAGGGCAGAAGATGAGCAAGAGCCTGCAGAATGTGGTCGAGCCGAACATGCTGATCGACAAGTACGGTGTGGACGTGGTGCGTTACTTCCTGCTGCGTGAGGTTCCATTCGGCCTGGATGGAGACTTTTCCCACGGCGCGCTGGTTAATCGCCTTAATTCCGACCTGGCCAATGATATCGGCAATCTGCTTTCCCGTTCCACCGCCATGGCGGTTAAATACTTTGACGGCATTCTTCCGGCAATAGCAGATTTGACGGAAACAGATCTGGCTTTGAAGAAGAAGACCGAAGAAATGGTTGCCATCGTTGACAAATTTATCGATGAACTGGCCTTCAGCAAGGCTCTCCAGGCCATCTGGGAGGTTATCTCGGCCGGCAATAAATACATTGATGATACCGCTCCATGGACATTGGCAAAGAATCCGGATCAGCAGGGAAGGCTGGCCACGGTCATGTATACCCTGCTTGAATCGCAGCGTATCACGCACTGCATCTTGTCCGCCTTCCTGCCGACAACTGCGGAAAAAGCGCTGACATCTCTGGGGTGGAAAGAGGAGATTACTAAAGAGACATTGATCTGGGGCGGGCTGAAGGCGGGCTGCACAATTATCAAGGTAGAGGCGTTGTTTCCGAGATTTGAAGAAAAGGCATAGCGTTTAGGACTGAATCTGCTTTTTCGTCACAGACATTTACATTACAACACATGAACGGCGGCTGCCATGACCTGGTCCGCCGTTATTTCTTTCATACACCGGACACCCACCGGACAAGGGGGTGTTGTACCAAAACGGGTACAGGGAGAACAGGAAATATTCTGATTCAGCACGATGTGCTTATCGCCCCTGGGAGCCCACTTCGCCGCAATACCCGGCCCGAAAAGCGATACAGTTGGTACATCCAGCCCGACCGCCAGATGCAGAACTCCGGAATCGCCACTTATTAATAACCTGGATCCGGCTATTATCGCCGCAGTCTCAGCCAGGGTCGTCATACCGGCCAGATTCAACCCCCACGCCCCGGAAATTATATCCCCCTCTTCCCGATCCTCCCGGCCACCAACCACAACAATCCGGAAACCTGCTTCAGCCA
>JACRCG010000053.1 GCA_016219145.1 Deltaproteobacteria bacterium
CACACTCACCATCCTTAACCGGCTGATGGACAAACTTCAGTTCCACTTTCTGCGGGTGGCAGCCACAGTTTGCAGCGGCCGCCACTGCCGGGCGCACTTTCAAAACGATGCCAACCCCGGCAAGCCCCATCAGAATTGCGGTACAAAGGCAGATAATTTTATTGGAAGAGTTCACGACAGAACCAACCTTTTGTTACATCTTTGAACCACCGTAACTGTGCAGTCCGGACAGGAACAGGTTAACACCCAGATAACAGAAAATTGTTGCCGCAAAACCGATAACCGAGAGCCATGCCGCGCGTTTGCCGACCCAGCCCTTGGTGATGCGGGCGTGCAGAAATGCCGCATATACGAACCAGACAATCAGTGACCAGGTTTCCTTGGGATCCCAGCTCCAATAGGTTCCCCAGGCATAATTGGCCCAGGCGGCGCCGGTTATGATGCCGAGTGTCAGCAACGGAAAGCCGATCATGATCGACCGATAATTGAGATCATCAAGCACCCGCAAAGGTGGGAACATCGACATGAGGCCGCCTGCTGTGGCCTTTGAGTCCGGCCCCTCAACGGCAGTTCTGATCAGGTACATGATCGAAATACCGCAGGCCACGGCAAAAGCGGCATAGCCCAGAAAGCAGGTGATGACGTGATACAGAAGCCAGTTACTCTGCAGCGCCGGCACAAGCGGCTCTATTCCGGTATTCATGCCAAGCTGCGCCCAGGCCATGCCCAGCAGCGCAAAGGGCACAACAAAGGCACCGACAATCCGGTATTTGTAACGGATATCTATGTAGGCAAAAAGGAGAATGATCGTCCATGAAAAGAAGACAATCGACTCATACAGGTTTGACATCGGCGCATGCCCGACACCCAGGTCATATGACTCTTTCCAGCGCAGGCCTATGGCAACGGTCTGAATAATCAGGCCGACATACGCTATATAACTGCCGGTCAGACCAAGTGCCTTGTTCTTTCCGGCCAGGAATGCAAAAAAAACAATCATTGAAATCAGATATGCGAAAGTAGTCAAATTAAACAGCATGGAACTTGTCATATACTTTGTATCCTCCGTTAGATTTTCAACTGCTGGAACTTTTCGGAAAGAGCGTCGAACTGCATCCCGAAAGCAGCCTGGTTCTTGCTGGCATTGCCATACATGCGTGCATGCCCCTTGCTGATGACAACCCAGATGCGCTTGTGCGACATGAAAAATGCTATGAACAGACCTACAACCATCAGAGTACAGCCTAGCCATACAGTCCAGACGCCCGGATCTTTTGCAACCTGCAGGCCAGTATACATCCTGGCATTTGTCCCCTCGTATCCAAAGATAAGTGCATCGCCTCGCTGGGCATTCATTTCAGGAAAATCTCTGAACGAAATAAACGTCTGGGGGGCGGCTCCTTTGGGAGTAACCTCTATCCTGGCTGCCGGCCCGGAAAAACCGGGAGCAAACTGACGAACTTCCTGGGTGGCCTCAAGAAGTTTGAACGTAGTTCCATCTTTCAGGGTTACAACGGCACCTTCTCTTGTAGCAATCCTGACAGGAGGGCCACCGGCTCGGGAGAAAACCGTAAAATAATGTTCACTGCCCTCACTGGCCTGACCGTAACTTGACTGATAAAAAGTGATTCCTTTGTAGGTCAGCGGTTCATTGACGATTACCTTCACCTTTGAAAAACCGGGGACAGGTTGACCGTTTTCCAGAACTGTAAGAATGCTCTTGAACTCCTTGGGGGCACCGGTTTTATAGAACTCTACACTGAATTTCTCGCAAAGCACCTCGAAACCAAGCGGGATCGGCTGGCCGTTGCGTCCTTCAACCGCATTGACGCTGGTTCCCTCCACAATGGATACAAAACCCTTATAGCCAGCTAGTGATCCGATAATTGCACCAACAAAGATAACCAGAATGCTGAAGTGCACGACATAAACACCCAGCCTGCACCAGGGGTTTTTCTGAGCAAACAGGTGGTATTCCCCATCTTGCTCGGTTATCACCGGCGCGGAGAACTCTGAACCCAAAAACTCCTTGAGTCTTTCAACCCCTTTTTCGGCAGCCCCGGAAAAAGCAAGCTCTTTTTTCAGCGGGAAAGAGTTGCGCAGCGACTCACCCAGAACAAGGGTCGGTTCACTGACAAACTTGAACACATGCGGCAATCGCTTGATTGAGCAGGAAATCAGATTGAGACTGAAAACATACAGAAGGGTAATAAACCACCATGAGTGGTACATGTCAAAAAAGCCCAGATTCGAATAAATCTGCAGTTTGGTCTGACTGATTTGTGCCACGTATTCTGGCGGCAGCTGTCCCTGCGGCAGAACAGTTCCGATAATAGATGTCAAAGCCAATGAAATAAGCAGAAACAGAGTAAGTTTAAGTGAACAGAAAAAATCCCAGACGTTCTCGATGAAGCTTCTTTCGGTGGTTGCCAATTGTTATCTCCCTGCGGATAAATAATGATATATAAAAAACCACTCTTTCATTAACTGGTGAATAGTACCCAAATCCAGGAAAAAATGCACCTGTTTTTTAAATTTAAATATCCGAATATTCCGCTTGAGCGGTCTCCCGCCCACGCACTTTTGATATCTCGGCCTGATCGGCAAGGCAGAACTGTAGTTCTGTAATACCATCCCACGACTATGTCAACCGCTTTTAGTGCCTGCTGACATGAATGCTGCCAAGTTTGCAGCAAGGCGGGATACACAACTTGCAAAATAATTATTGACATAATTACCGTGCAACTGATATTTATTAGCCATAGTTTTACCACTAACTAACTCAACATATTTTTCTTATCAAGAGCGACCGAGGGACTGGCCCTGTGACGTCGCGGCAACCAGCCTTACGGCAAGGTGCCAATTCCAGCGAGACCGCCTGCGGTTTCGCAAGATAAGGAAGAGTGCCATCCAAAAGATCCTCTTCCGCACCCCGGAAGGGGATTAATCGTTTTGGAGGCAGGTTATGAACATCGGAACAGAGGCGGTACAAATTGGACTGGAATGGGACAGCAGAACCGGCGCGGTTTCGGTTCCCATTTATCAGACAGCCACATTCAGGCATCCCGGACTTGGACAGAGTACCGGCTTTGATTACAGCCGTTCGGGCAACCCGACCCGTCAGGCTCTGGAAGACGGGATAGCCAGGCTGGACGGGGGAGCCAGGGGTTTTGCCTACTCATCCGGGATGGCGGCCATTACCTGCCTGCTGATGCTTTTCAAATCCGGTGATCATATCATCGTGACAGAAGATCTCTACGGCGGCACCTGTCGCCTGTTCGACAAGGTTTTCAACCAGTTCGGCCTGACGTTTACCTATGTAGATACCAGTGACACTGAAGCGGTGCGAGCGGCCCTTCAACCGGCCACGAAGGCGGTGTTTGTCGAAACGCTCACCAACCCGCTGCTTAAATTTGCCGACCTGCCTGCCATTTCACGGATCTGCAAAGACAGTAATCTGCTGCTGATCGCCGACAACACCTTCCTGACCCCCTACCTGCTGCGACCACTCGATCTGGGGGCTGACATAACCATATACAGTGCTACCAAATATCTGGCCGGGCATAACGATACCGTCTCCGGCCTGGCGGTCGTCAAGGATCCGCAACTGGCTGAACTGGTCTACTTCCACCAGAACTCGATTGGCGCAACCCTGGGGCCGCAGGATTCCTGGCTGGTGATCCGCGGCATGAAAACACTTTCCGTCCGCCTTGACCGTCATCAGGAAAACGCCGGCAGGATTGCGAAGTGGCTGACATCTCATCCCCGCATATCAAAGGTTTACTATCCCGGACTTGAAGGCCACCCCGACCACATTCTGATGAAGCGGGATTCAGGCGGTTTTGGCGCTATGATCGCTTTTGAGGTTGACAATCACGCTCTGGTCGAGCAAGTTTTGCTGAAAACAAAGCTGATCTCCTTCGCCGAAAGTCTGGGGGGGGTTGAAAGCCTGATTACCTTCCCGGAAGTGCAGACTCACGCCGACATCCCGGCGGAACTGCGCGCCAGACTGGGAATCAATAATGTTTTGTTGCGCCTGTCGGTAGGAATTGAGGATTGTGACGACCTGATCGAAGATCTCAGGCAGGCGCTGGAGGGGTAAAATGAAACGTGCGACACAGATGATCCACGGCGGTCCCACCGTCGATCAGCAGACCGGTGCGCTGGGAGTACCGATCTACCAGATATCGACCTATCGCCAGACCTCGGTTGATCATTTCAGCAAATATGACTACGCCAGAGGTGACAACCCGACCCGTGAGGCGCTAGAAGATACGGTTGCCGTACTGGAGGGGGGCACGCGCTGTCTGGCTTTTGCCTCCGGCATGGCGGCCATCTCAACTACTCTGATGATTTTCTCGCCCGGAGACCATCTGGTGGTCTGCGACGATGTCTATGGCGGCGCTTACCGGGTACTCTCCACTATATTCAGCCGGATGGGAATTTCTTCCACCTTTGTGGATGCCACCAGTCTGACAGCTATCGAAAACGCCATAAAACCGGAAACAAAAGGGATCTATCTGGAAACCCCCTCAAACCCGCTGCTGAAAGTAACCGACCTGCGCGGCGCGGCCGAAATAGCCAGGCGGCATGGCATCATCACGCTGGTGGACAATACCTTCATGACCCCTTACCTGCAACGTCCGCTGGAGCTTGGCTGCGACATCGTGCTGCACAGCGGCACCAAGTTCCTGAACGGGCACTCTGACGTCATCTGCGGTTTTGCGGTTGTCAAGGATGCTGAACTGGGGCATCGCGTACGCTACATCCAGAACGCCTTCGGAACAGGCCTGGGACCGCAGGACTCTTTTTTGACCCTGCGCGGAATCAAAACCCTCAAGGTCAGGATGGATCAGAGCCAGCTTAACACACACAGGATCGTCTCATGGCTGAGGCAGCATCCGCGCGTTACCGCTGTTCATTATCCGGGCCTGGCGGAACATCCCGGCCATGCCATCCACACTGCGCAGGCCGACGGAGCTGGTGCGGTTTTTTCCTTTGAACTCGATTCCTATGAAACCACCAAAAGATTACTGGAAAATTCACACCTGGCCGCCTTTGCAGTCAGCCTGGGCGGCGTGGAAAGCATTATTTCCTACCCGGCCAGAATGTCGCATGCCTCAGTGCCGAAGGAAGAGCGCATCCGTAAAGGGATCACAGATACTCTGGTACGGCTCTCGGTCGGCCTGGAGGATCCTGACGATCTGATAGCCGACCTCCAGCAGGCGATCGGGTAGACTGTGAAGATCCGCATCAATGAAAAACCGGCCGAAGTAGAAACCGGTCTATCGCTTGGAGCAGTAGCTGCTATCCATAAAGCCGGCGCCGACGTACTGATTCTGAACGGATTTCCTGCTCTTTCAGAAACGAAACTGAACGACGGGGATGAGATTTATCTTATCCGGCGCGGTGAAATTCCGACGGAAGCGGAACTGGAAGGGCTCATGGCGGCCCGGCATACTCCTGGAGTACATGAACGCCTGAAACAGGCGCGGATTGGAATCGCCGGAGTTGGCGGACTCGGATCAGCGGTGGCGGTGGCGCTGGCCAGGGTCGGCGTCGGCAAACTGATCATTGCCGATTTTGATGTGGTGGAGCCATCAAACCTGAATCGCCAGCAGTACTTTGTCGATCAGATCGGCCTTTTCAAGGTTGACGCCCTGGCCTGCAACCTGAAGCGAATCAATCCGTACGTATCGGTCGAAACTCACCGCGTCCGGCTGGATCCCGAAAACATTCCGACCATCTTCGACCGCTGTTCCGTCGTGGTCGAAGCTTTCGACAGGGCCGACATGAAAGCCATGCTGGTGGACACCATACTGGCCTTGATGCCCCACACCACGACCGTGGCTGCTTCCGGACTGGCAGGCTATGGCCCCAACAATGCCATCTCTACCCGTAAGGTATCGAAGAGACTCTATCTGGTCGGGGACAGTATCTCGGAAGCCAGACCGGGCAGCGGGTTGATGGCGCCGAGAGTCGGCATTGCCGCATCTCATCAGGCCAATCAGGTCGTCCGGCTGATTTTGGGGGAAGATTAGATGAAAATAGCGGTCGCCATGAGCGGCGGAGTGGATTCTTCCGTCACCGCCGCCCTGCTGAAACAGCAGGGGCATGATGTTTTCGGCATCACCATGCGGCTTTTTGCCCCCCGCTCGACAGGTGTCGGTTCGGCTGTTTACGATGCAGCGGTCGTAGCAGGACATCTGGATATTCCGCACCATGTGGCTGACTTTGAGCAGGAGTTCAGACGACTGATCATAGGCGACTTTATCGACGAATATAACTGCGGCCACACCCCCAATCCCTGCGTACACTGCAACCGCCACATCAAATTCGGCCTGCTGCTGGACAAGGCTCTCGAACTGGGAGCTGATCTGCTCGCCACCGGTCACTACGTCAGAAAAACAGTCGATCCGGACGGTATCTGCCATCTGCGCACCGCCTGCAACATCCGCAAAGACCAGTCTTACTTCCTCTACACACTTACTCAGCAGCAGTTGAAACAGTTGATTTTCCCGCTGGGAGAGATGGAGAGCAAGGATGAGGTGCGCCGCCTGGCCCGGGAATGCGGCCTGCCGGTGTCGGAAAAGAGCGACAGCCAGGAGATCTGCTTCATCCCCAACGATGACTATGTTGCTTTTCTGGAAGCGAGCGGCGCTGTGGCGGGTGATGAGGGAGATATCGTACATATTGATGGGCGCATTGTCGGACGACATCACGGAACGCATCGCTACACGATCGGCCAGCGCAGAGGTCTCGGCATCGCCTGGAGCGAACCGCTCTATGTGACTTCGATTGATGCAGCGCTTAATCAGATAATCGTTGGAGAGCAGCAGCACGTATTTGCCACTGGATTAATGGCTGAAGGAGTAAGCTGGATTGTAGCTCCGGAAGAAGATGAGTTTGCCGGCACATGCAAAATTCGCTACCGGCACCAGCCGGTTGGATGCAGGGTACAGCTGCTGGCAGACGGAAACTGCGAAGTGCGCTTTGACAAGCCGCAGAAAGCCGTCACTCCTGGACAAGCACTGGTATTTTATCAAGGCGACCAGGTACTGGGAGGAGGCAGGATCGTAACATCATGCAGCTGAGATATTTTGCCAGGTTGGTGTCCCTTTCGGGTTTTTTATCTTGAACACAAGATATTGAACAGCTTTTTTAAGGTTTTCGCTTGTAGCAGCCACTTTTGAAAGAGCCTCCAGCGATTCCAGTACCCTCTTTTGAGCATTTTCGCTGGCAAAGCCGGTACCTTCGGCAATTCCGCGCAAATAACCGAGCACAGACTTTTGTTCATCCTCGTTTTTCAGCCGTTCCGGATCCGCAATGAACAACAGGTACTGCGCTTTTTCACGTACCGGCTCGCCAAGATGTTTTTCCGCCAGCAGCGATTCTATAACCGCAGCGATGCTCCCCTTTTCCGCATAGTTCAGGTTTTTGTTCTCCAGGTATGAGGCCAGGTATTGCAGAGCTGAAAGCCGGCTGCCGGCGTCACCGATTTTGAAGAGCAGCAGCTGCGCAGCCTGGAGTTTCAATGAGTCCTGTTCGTCAGGATGCAGGAAACAGCGCAGCATCGTGGCCATTTTTTCCTTGGCTGAGACGTTGATACTTTCATCGGCTCTGGTGCGGATATACTCCAGCAACTCCCGTTTGTTGGCATACTCACCAAAACGTATCCTGGCAATCATCTCCCGCACTTCAGCATTTTCGGATATTTCCCACAAATCATCCACCGCTCGCAAGATCCGGCCGCACATCACCCTGATTTTCACCTCTTTGGACTGTTCGTCCTGATTCCAGTAATCAGGATAAGTATCCATAACGGTATCGGCAGCATCAGGTTTTTTGGCTTTCTCAAGTACGACCCTGAAATAGTTTAGTATTTTAAGCTGGTAGACCGTACCGCCGTCATGTAACGGGCGTAGCAGATCTTCCAGAAAAGTGGAGTTCAATCCGGAGGCCCCGCTGCATAGATAGCGGTAGACCCCCTCGGCTTTTTCCACCTGCTTTTCGATATATTTCCGTTTCAGGGCCTCGCCAAGATTGGTCGAGCGGACCTTTTTGAAAAAGACGCTGAGCAGGTTGGAAGCATGATGTTTGATGTTATTGTCGACATCGTCAGAAACCACGATATCCAGGCAGGCATCAAAAATCTTGACCTGTTCATGCTCATCCCTGGATGAGTCGATGTACCCCTCCAGAATAGCTATGATCTCTGTCATATGAGCGCGATTGCGTCCATTCAGCAGCGTCATGAAAGTGTCGCGCAGACTGCTGGAATCAACGATGCCGAACAGGAACTTAACCGCCGCGTTACGACTGGACTCACCCTTCCCGTCAGCCGATTTCAGGAGTTTGAGAATGCTTTCAGCGGGATCGGTCACCCAGCCTGGAACCAGATCCTCCATGAAGCGCTCGGCTTTCCTGCGGACACGGGCATCCAGGTCGTAAATAAAGTAGCGCGCTACATCAACCCTGAATTCGCGACTGGCCGTGGACGAAGCAATAATTTCAAAAGCGGCCGCCTTGTCTTTTGAAGACAGTTGGGCTATATCCTTTTTTGCCTTGGATGAGTCATTGATTTTTATATAAAAATTGACTATGTCTTTGACCGACACTTCCGCATCAATATCAATATCCATGACCTGCGCCTCTCGAAAATAGTGTGTTGGTGTAGCCCTGACGGGCATTATACACAACAATGACAGTACAGTGTTGCAATAAAATATCAGCAAACTTAAAAAGGAGCCCTGATGCCCATTCAGCTAATCTGGCTGTTTTTTGTACTTCTTTCAGCCGCACCGGCCTCGGCAGCCGGCAGTATGACTTGTTACAGTGACGGCTGCATCGTAGTGAGAGAGGCCGTTGCCTTAAAAGGTCTGGCAGAAGTTCCGCTGGCTGCCGGCCTGCTTGACGGCACTTTGAAAGTTGATCCGGCAGCCGGCACCGCAATTGTAAACGTCAATGTGAGCCCGTCAAGACTGGACAGCAAGTCGGACAAGGAGCTTGAGACACTGACCGAACAACGCCGACGACTGGATGATCGACTGCGGGCTCTGGACACCCGTGAAGAAATATTCAAAGCGGCGGCGAAAGCGCAGAGCGGCAAAGCGCCCCGCAAGACCAAATCCAACCCTGATCCCATGCATGCCATCCGCCAGGGAACCGACTTTGCAATAACACAGCTTGAGACTGTCTACACTGCTCGCCGCAAGACTGAACAGGAAATTGCAAAGCTTGATGCCACTATAGCTGTTGTAAAAAAGAGAGCCCGATCCGGTGAAAGTTCGGTTCGAATCAATGTCACGCCGGCAGGAGGCAGGGTAACTATTCGCTATGCCACTTCAAAGCGGGGGTGGCATCCGTATTACGATATGCATATGACGGGTGACGGCTTCACCAGGCTTCAGTTTTCTGCCCGGATCGCTGGAGACCTGGACGGATATCAGCTGCGCATTTCTCCGGCTTCTCTGGCTGAATACACCACAGCTCCGACTTTTCCGGTTTTGCAGGGGGGAAAAGCTGTACTGGCCGACTATCTATTCCCGTTAACGGAGGAAAAATACGGAGATGGAATTTACAACAATTTTTCAGGTCTGCTCACCAACACCAGCTCGCAACACCTTCCGGCCGGGGAAGCAGGGCTGTTCAAGAAAGGAACATATCTGGGCAAGCTCCGCTTTGAAGGGATCTCTTCCGGAAAAAGCAGAATGGTTTCGTTTGGAACAAAATAGGGCCATCCGGAAATTCCGGATGGCCGCATGTCGTTACACACAGACAATCAACGCAGACTATTTGAGCAGAATCTCGATCTTGGCCGTTTTACGGGCTTCCGACAGGTACTCCCCAACAGCAGAATTTACTTTCTGACCCTTCAGATACTCCTCTATCCTTGGCTGGGCCTCTTTGAACGAGATCGTTTCAGCCGCTTTCTTCTCAGTCAGCTTGATAATGTGATAGCCGAACTGAGTCTCAACCACGTCGCTTATTTCACCCGGTTTCAGCGAAAATGCTGCATTTTCAAAAGCCGGAACCATCTGCCCTTTTCCAAAAAAACCCAAATCCCCCCCCTGCTGACTGCTGGGACAAGTCGAGTTACCCTTGGCAAGCGCCGCAAAATCTGCGCCTCCGGCCAGCTCCTTACGCAGCTTCGCAGCTTTTTCAGCTGCTTTCTTCTTTTCGTCCGCCGCTGCTCCCGAATCAACACCAATCAGAATATGACTGGCCTTGATCGACTCACTGCGAGAAAACTTGTCCGGATTCTGGGTATAAAAGGCACGGATGTCCTCTTCCGCAACCTTGACTTTAGGGACTATCTCCGACTCTACGAATTTCGAGATCAGCAGATCCCGGCGGGTGTATTCCCGCAGATCTTTTTCTTCCATTTCAAGATCCTTGATCGCCTTGACAAACTCCTCCTGCGTGCCGAAACGGGCCTTTCCCTGTGCCAGCTTGGCTTCGATCTGCTGCTCCAGATCCTTGACCTCCTGCTTGGCAGCAGCTTGGTACAACAGTTCGGCAGACAGCAGCTGTCCAAGCGCCTGCTTGTCGATTTCGGCCTGCTGTTCGGGAGGCACTGGCCGGCCGCGCAGCATGACGGTCTTGGCCCGCCGCAGTTCTGCGGCATCAATTGAAACACCATTCACACGCGCCACAACCTCTTTCGGGGCTGCAACCGGAGCTGTAGCAGCCAGGGCGGGCACAGTTTCCTGTTTTGCATCGGGTCCGGCGGCCTGAACTACTGTCCCGCAGGCAACAAGAGCAGCTAAAACAATAAGCTTGACAGACAACACTGGCAGGTGATTCTTCTGCATCGTTCAGATCTCCTTGAAATAGATTTCGATGACTGTAGCACAATCGGAAGTGCCTGAAAAGCCAAACATACAGGAAATACTTCAAACATACTTTTGACTTTTACTTAACTTTCCGATACATTCTCCGATAAGTTTTGTGGCAATAAGAATCGTGATCTGATCTGAAACCGCGTGGCCTGCGAACCCATCAGGAGGGTGTGATAAAATGAAGAAGGTTCTCATAGTCGATGACAGTCTTTCAGTTGCCCGCCAGCTCGAGAGAATAATCAGCGAGTCTGGTGATTTGGTCTGCGTCGGCCATGCCAAGAACGGCGCCGAAGCAATCAAGATGAATCACTCCGAAAATCCTGATATTATCTGCATGGATATGAACATGCCAGGAATGGATGGACTGACCGCACTACGGACGCTTTCGGTCATGGACAAGGATGTCAAGGTCGTAATGGTTACCTCGCTTGGGGGAGTTGGTGACAAATTCACTGAAGCCCTGAAGCTGGGGGCAAAAAATGTGATCTCCAAACCGTTTGAGGCGGAAAATGTCCTCAGAATTCTGCGAGAACTCTGATTCACACAATACTGATTGGATAAGGGGCTGTGGATATGGCGATTAAATTTTTTGGTCAGTTTCTTGTGGAAAGAAATATTGTAACCAGGGACGCCCTGCTAAAAGCGATAGAAATGCAGGAGAGAACGAATCTCAAGCTTGGCGAGATGGCTGTTTCAGTCGGCTACATCACCCAGTCCGACATTGAACTGGCACACAACGCCCAGATGTCCAAGGATATGAAGTTGGGGGATCTGCTGGTCGAGATGGGCCTTCTCACGCTTAATCAACTGAACGATGTCATTACCCGCCAGAAAAACACCCACCTTTACATCGGCGAGGCTCTCGTGCAGGTCGGGGCGCTGACCACGGAAGGGTTGCAGCAGTACCTTCAGGAATTCAAGGCAGACCAGTCCCAGTATGTCTCGGAAGGCATTGAACTGCCCGGCGGAATCGCCAACAGCAGAATCTGGGAAATGGCTGCCGATCTGACCTACAAGATGATCACCAGGGTACTTGATCTCCAGTTCCGTCCAGGCAAGGGCGAACTGGTAACGACCATTGACTCCAACTTCATGCTGGCCGCCATGGATCTGGCCGGTGACATGGATGCGCGCTACCTGATTTCCGTTTCGGAAGGTTTGCAGAAAAGCATCGCCAAGGCGATCCTGCGTGAAGAATCGGTTGACAGTGAGCCGGCCGAAGTATTGGAAGACACTGTCATGGAGTTTGTTAACGTAGTCTGCGGCAATATTTCCGCCAAGGCATCACAGATGGGGGTTATTCTGAACATCAATCCGCCGGTCACCATCCGGCCGCCGGCTGCCGGTCTGCCGGTGCCGACCGGACACATGGCAATCTGCTTTCCGATCCATATCGGCGATGATGAAAAGATGCAGCTGATTCTTTTGATCAAAAACTGACGTTATACGTCCAGTCTTTTAACTGACCTCCCCGGCTCTGGAAACCGGGGAGGTTTTTTACTTCTCACCGCCAGACCTCATCCGTATACTCCCCGCCCATATCACGCACAAACAGCGGCGGCTCGACAATCGGCACGCTGCGTCTCCCCTTGGCCAGTTCGGCCATGAACATGGTTGCCGGCGATTTGAGATTGCTGTGAATCATCCGCAAGCGCAGCACGGACAACTTTGCTTGCGCTGCCAGAGACATGAATTCCGGCAAGCGTGACGGGAGCTGGATGAAACAGATCCGTCCGGATGGTTTTACGAGATATTTGGCAGCTGCAATAAAGTCGGACAGACCGGCGGTTGATTCGTGACGTGCGGCATCGCGACCGGCCTTGGGGCTGACCTTGCCGCTTCCGGCCTTACGAAATGGCGGATTGGAGACAACCAGGTCAAAAGTTGAATCCGGATAACATTTCCTGAGATTGATAACATCTTCTGCATGCACTATGGCCCGGTTATCAAGACCATTGTGCGAAATATTCCGCTCTGCCAGAGCCGCCATTTCGGGATGGTTTTCAATCGCCACAAGCGAGGCAGACAGGTTGATACGAGCCAGCACCA
>JACRCG010000050.1 GCA_016219145.1 Deltaproteobacteria bacterium
CGATCTCGATAACGGCAGCGTACTCTGCGCCTTTGTCGGCCTTCAGAAGGGTCGGTTTCTTCAGCCAGGCCTCAACCGCCTTGATGCGGTTCTTGAGGGTGCCGGCATCCTGGTAGCCTTCGGCGATCATCTTCTTCATCAAGGCCACGTTGGATTTCAGATAGGTGGCAACCGACTTCTCGGAGAGCTGGATGCAGCCGGCAGCGGCGGAGCGTTCGGCAGCGGCGTCGGTCAGCTCGAAGGCCTGCTCGACGGTCAGGTCGGGAAGTCCCTCCATCTCCAGGATGCGACCGTTGAAAATATTGACCTTGTTTTTCTTCGGCACGGTCAAGAGGCCCTGCTTGATGGCCCAGTAAGGAATGGCGTTGACTGCGTCGCGCAGCGTGATACCGGGATTAAGGCTGCCCTTGAAGCGAACCAGTACGGACTCGGGCATATCCAGCGGCATGAAGCCCATCGCTCCGGCAAAAGCCACCAGACCTGAACCGGCCGGAAATGAGATGCCGATCGGGAAACGGGTGTGGGAGTCGCCACCGGTGCCGACCGTGTCAGGCAAGAGCAGGCGGTTCAGCCAGGAGTGGATCACGCCGTCACCAGGCCGCAGAGCGACGCCGCCACGTTCGGCCGTAAAGCCGGGCAGGTTTTTGTGCATCTTGACGTCAGCCGGCTTCGGGTATGCTGCGGTGTGGCAGAAGGACTGCATATACATGGGCGCCTGGAACTTGAGGCAGGCCAGTTCTTTCAACTCATCAGCGGTCATCGGGCCGGTGGTATCCTGTGAACCGACGGTGGTCATCTTCGGCTCGCAGGCGGTGCCGGGCAGGATACCGGCGACACCGCAGGCCTGGCCGACCATTTTCTGAGCCAGCGAGAAGGCCTGCTTGGCCTTGGGCTTGGGATTGTCCGGCAGGGTGAACACCTTGGTCGGCTTGAGACCCAGGACTTTTCTGGCCTTGTCGGTAACGGCGCGGCCGATGATCAGAGGGATGCGGCCGCCGGCCCGGAATTCGTCAGCCACGGTGTTGGGGCTGATCGTGAATTTGGAAAGCTCTTTCTTCCCTTTCTCATCGGTGATGACACCCTTCTTGGTGTCGATCACGATCACGTCGCCGGTCTTCATGCCGGTTACATCGGCCTTGAGCGGCAGGGCGCCGGAATCCTGTGCCGTGTTGAAGAAGATCGGGGCGATAACGCCGCCGATGATCACACCGGCAGTTTTTTTGTTGGGCACGCAGGGGATATCGTCGCCGATGGCCCACAGAACCGAGTTGCAGGCCGATTTGCGCGATGAGCCGGTACCGACCACGTCGCCTACGAAGGCAACCTGATACCCTTCTGCACGGAACTTGGCAATGGTAGCAAGGCCGTCTTTGAAGCGGGTTTTGCCCATGGCCAGTGAATGCAGCGGGATGTCGGGGCGGCTCCAGGCGTCACCGGCCGGAGAGAAATCGTCAGTGTTGATCTCGCCGTCCACCTTGTAGACCTTGACCTTGATCGTGTCGGGCACGCCTTTGCGCCTTGTGAACCAGTCGGCGTCGGCCCAGGATTTGAGTACCTTGGCGGCAGCGGCGTTCTTGCCGCTGGTAGCGAGCTTGGCGACTTCATCAAAGGCATCATAGACCAGCACAATTCCGGATAGAGCGCAAGCGGCTTCATCAGCCAGCTTCTTGTCCTTAAGAGCCGCGACCAGCGGGGCCACGTTATAGCCGCCGATCATGGTGCCAAGCAGGCGGATGGCAGCTACCGGATCGATCAGGGGCGATTTCTTTGTGCCGGTGACAATTTCGGCCAGGAACTCGGCTTTTACTTTGGCAGCCGGGTCAACACCGGGAGAAACTCGGTTAGTGAGCAGATCCAGCAGAAACTTCTCTTTTCCTTTGGGTGGTTTAACCAGCAATTTAGCCAGTTCGGCGGTTTGCTCCGGAGTCAGCGGCAGCGCCGGAATACCCTGAGCGGCCCTCTCCTTCTCATGGGCCAGATAAGCTTCAATCATCTTCTGTTCCTCCTTCGTGTAGTATGGTTGGGTGTCAAGCGGATGTTATGACAGAGTAAAAGTGCATACTGTATACACTTTTTATCTGGAGGCTGTCAATTGAAGATTTGCCGCAATATCAGGAGGCTTGACCTGAATTGAAACGGGAGGATCAAGGGATTTTACACACTTTGCATCCCGCTTGTTAAAAACGAACGCACCCACTCATCTTCCGAAGTATCGGCCAGCGCCTGCAGAGTTCCCTGTGCGACCAGGCGCCCATCGCGCAGGACGATGACCGAATCGGCCAGTTCAAGCGCATCACGGGCATCGTGAGTGACAAGAATGGCTGTCATGTCCAACTCTGCAAATATTTTGTCAAGACAGTGGATCAGATCAAGCCTGACCAGTCTGTCAACGCTGCTGAACGGCTCATCAAGAAGCAGAACAGAAGGCCTTACCGCCAGTGCCCTGGCCATCGAAACCCTTTGGAGTTCGCCGCCTGACAGATCAATTACTCTCCGTTGCCTGAGATGAATGATACCAAGCCGGACAAGTTCCTCCTCGACGCGATCTTTGCGCTCAGATTTCGGGAGATTGAAAAGGCCGAAGCCGACATTTCCTTCCACGTTCAGATGAGGAAAAAGTGCAGTATCCTGAAATGCCATGACTATGCCCCGCTTTTCAGGCGGGACGTAACGGCCGGATTCATCAGCAAGCAGCACGCCGCCGCGCAGCAGCGAACCGGAATCCGGTTGGTCCAGACCGGCAATGATCCGCAACAGAGAGGTTTTCCCGGAACCGCTCGGCCCAAGAACAGCCAGGATCGCCCCCTTTTCAAGAACGAAGGAGACCTGATCCAGTATTTTTACAGATTTGCGCTGCTTTGATATTCCGGACAGTTCAAGCATGATTATTTATCCTCTCGTTCAAGATACCTGTGCAGAAACAGCAGCGGAATAATCAACGTGCATTGCAGCAGGAGAATCCAGAGTGATGCCCGGTGAATAAAGTGGAAACGGGTAAAACCGTATATTTTCAATGCCAGCGCAGAGTAGCCGAAAGGCTGCAGGGTAATGCTCAGGGTCAGTTCCTTGACCGCCTCTATGAATACCAGCGCCGCACCGGCAGTCAGGGCGGGCCAGACGGAGCGGAAAGTGGCGTGATACTGCGCGCGCAGCGGACCAAGACCCAGAGTTCTGGCTGCCTCAAGCAGGTTGGGAGGGATTCTGGCCAGCCTGTCGAGCATCGGAAGCATGGCGAAGGGGAGCAGGCGCAGCGCGACGGCCAGCACGACGATAATGCGGGTATCTCTCAGTTCGCCCATCCGGGCTCCGATCATGGATGAATCGGCGGTTACCATCAGAAAAACCAGCGCCAGCACAAGCGCCGGGAGAAAATAGTTCCCCAGGCAGAGCCAGGGAAGCCGCTCCGTCCATTTTCCGTGGTGTCCGGTTCGAAGCAGCAGCAGCGCCACCAGACAAAAAACAATCGTCAAAACTGACACCAGCGAGGCGGTCTCCAGAGTATTAAGCATGTCGCGCCACAAACTGGAATAATTACCCTTCCCCAACTGCCGCAGACCCCATCTGACGGTGCAAAACAGCGGCAACGCAAAACCGGGTATCGTGCTGAGCAGCGAAAGCACTACCACCGTTATCGAGCTGGCCGGTTTCAGCACGATCCTGGCGGAACGATGGGCGCTGGCCATGACCGGATTCTGCGGGGTGCGGCTGGTGACGTGATGAGCTATCAATGTAACGAGCAGGATTACCGGCAGAAGAAATATGAAGGAAAGCAGCAGCGCAACGGCATTATCATTGGTTCCGAACCAGAGATTATGCAGACCGACGCTGAAAGTCTCGATGCCGACCCGTTCGGCCGTACCGAAATCGCTGATGCTTTCGGCGGCAACCAGCAGCAGTGCCGTGACCAGCGGAATCGAGTATAACGGAATATACAGCTGGACAAGGCGGGTCCACCATCCGGTGCCAAGGGTTTTGGCGGCTTCGGCAAACGACAGCGGTATCCGTTCAAAGGAGATGCGCAGGACAATAAATGTGAAGGGCGAACATGATATGGCGAGAGCCAGAATCAGAGCCGGCATGCTCAGAAAAAAATCTGCGGACCAGGTGTCGCTGTATATTCCGGCCAGAATATATGGCGGAAACAAGAGCGGTAAAAGAGCGCAGAGTGAAACCAGACGCCGGCCGTGAAAATCGCAGCGCGTCACAACCCAGGCCGGGATTCCGCCCAACAGCAGCGCAACGGTTGACGTTGCAACCGCAATACCCAGACTCGTGGAGAGATAGGAAGGCAGAATCGTCTGCGTCAAATGCGCAAGCCAGCGGCTGGATTGCAGCAGCGGAAGGGCCCGGACCGTCAGGATGATAGCCGGAGCCAGCAGAGCCGCGACAAAGAGAGTCGCAGCCGATTTCCTCAGTATATCAAGGTTTTTTGTCAAACCTGATCTCGTTCAGATATCTGATGACTTCTTCGCGCTTGCCCACAATTGCGTCAAGCGGAACAAAATCCATCTTGAAAACCCCGTTACGCACCTCTTTCTGCCCCTCGCCAAGCTTCGAGGTCAGCGGATGCCAGGAAACAGTCTTGTTAACCGGGTATTGATAGGTCTTGTTCACCATTCTGGTCTGCCCCTCCGTGCTGGCCATGAAATCCAGAAACTGGCGGGCGGCTGCGTCATTATCAGTGGCCCTGGTCAAGGCCACACCGCTGCGCATGATAAAAGTTCCCTTGCTGCGCTGATCGGGAAAAAATACTCTGGTGGCTTCAGACCAGGGCTGCTGGTCTGGCGTGGCGGCCATGATGGGGTGATAGTAGGTATTCATCAGCGCTATGTCGCATTTACCCTCAGAGATGGCCTTGGCCTGCTCACGGTCGTTCCCCTTGGGCTCACGCGCCATGTTGGCCTGTATCCCCTTGATGATGCGCCTGGACTTCTCAGGCCCATAGGCAGCCTGAAACTGGCCGAACAGAGCCAGGTTGTACTCGTGCATGCCGGAACGTATACAGATGCGGTTTTTCCATTTCGGAGAGGCCAGATCCTCGTAGGTTGACAATTCATCAGGCTTGACTCGATCCTTGGAATAGAAAATCACCCTGGCGCGGTAGGCGTCAACATAGAAATAGTTGTCCGGATCACGGAATTCAGCCGGGATTTCATTGATGATTGCCTTTGAGTTGAAGGGCCTCAAAAGCTTTTTCTGCTTGGCGATCGAAAGCAGTTCGGCATCCTGGGTGATGATCAGATCAGCCTCGGTTGGGCGGGTCTCAAGACGGCTTACAAGTCCTTCGTCCATGAAAACAGCTTTGACCTTCAGATTATATTTCTTCTCAAAGGCATCAAAATAGGGCTGCAGGGTCTGCTCGGTACGATCGGTAATTATTCTCAATTCGCGCGGCTTGCTGTCAGTTGCAAGAAGAGGCTGGCTGCTGACCAGCAGAACGGCTGCCAAGGTGGTCAGTGTGGATATCAAACGACTCATCAACATTTCTCCTTGAAAGATATATTTTTTGAGACCTTGATTATAGTAGTAATTATTACGGGCAGTTAAATCATGTGCGATCAATTAAGTCAAGTATTTTTCCGGCACCTGTCTACCGCTGTATCATGTCAATCATCATCCAGCATACGATGCTTGGGCCTTTCCACATCGTATCAAGGACTAACCCCAGAGGTGTTCTTTCTGTTCAAAACAATAAAGTTGAAATTGTAATGCAATTGCTTTACAGTTTAATGCATAACAGGAGGAGGTCGTTATGGCAAAGAATGCAACTATAAACATGCGCGTCGATGCAACACTAAAAACTGACGTCGAGCGTATTCTCCATGTGCTTGGCATCTCCACTACCGAAGCAATTAACATGTTTTTGAATCGGGTTCGCCTTTCCAAGGGCATCCCGTTTCCAGTGCAGATGAGCGACGATGAGTTCCGACGCTATCTTGCTGAATGCTCCAGTGAAGATGAAGCAATTAGCACAGAGGAAGTCAATCAGATAATGCTGGCTCAAAACGAAATCAGAGAAAATAAGGTCGTCAGTTTTGATGAAATAAAACGGTCGCTTGGCCCATGATTCAGGTTTTCTTTACTGCACAGGCTGAGAAACAAATTGCGAAGCTGGATAGGAATGTAAGGCTTCGTATAATCGCTTCCCTGGAGCGTCTGCGTGAAGCGTATCCAGTTGGTGATCTGCGCAAGATGCAAGGTTATGATGATTTGTGGCGGTTGCGCGTAGGTGATTACCGGGTTGTCATGCAGATTGATCTGGTCACTGCCAGCATCACTATCACTGTAATTCGTGTTGGACATCGCAAAGAAGTCTACCGGTAATTAAATTCCTCCTGGTTATATTTGCACCGATTTCGCCACTCCAGCCAATTTTTGCCGCTTCTTCAATTCCCCGCAATAAATCTTTGCAACATTACCTAAAATGATATATCAATATAAAAATAAACGGCAAAGAAATCAAAAAAAAGCTCAAAGCACTGGAGTGGGAAATCAAGTCCATCAATGGCAGCCATCACCAGATGATAAAAGATGGCGTGAAGGTCACTGTGCCGGTTCACGGCACACAAGACGTTAAAATCAAGACCTTGCTGTCAATTGAGAAGCAATCGGGGGTAATACTAAAATGAAAATCGAATATCCGGCAATATTTGATCCTGCCGACGAAGGCGGATATACCATTACCTTCCCTGACTTCCCTGAAACCATCAGCGAAGGGGACACCCTTGAAGAAGCAAATTACAACGCCATAGAGGTATTAGACCTAACTCTTACATCAAGGATGGAAGACAACGAGATTATCCCACTTCCTCACTCCGAATCAGGCGCTAACGTGCATATGATTGCGCCTGATGTCAACATTCAGGCGGCTCTTCTCGTCAAGTTAAACCGGGGAGAGAAAAAGTTCTCAGACCTTGCACGCACGCTCGGCACCTCATGGCCTGCGGTATCTCGCTTGGAAAATCCAAAACATTGGCCATCCCTTCGCCAACTGGATAAGATAGCGGCGGCTCTTGGTAAGAGATTGGTGTTATCACTCGAATAACGGCTCGTTTCTTGATAATGGAGCAGCGTAAATCTTGAACCCATGAGTAAAATATAGGGTCCGCCCTTGAAATGAGACAATTGGTGATCGTAAGTTATTGATTTTACAACTATGTCTCGTGTCAAGGGCTGACTGCTCTGGCTTTCCCATGTCTCGTGTCAAGGGCTGACCCCTCTAGCTTTCCCTAGACCGGCTGATCCAACAGTCCATTGCCCAAGTGTTGACGCCGATCTTCGATCCGGACTTCTCGGAATCAAGCTTCGGTTTCCGTCCCCGCCGGTCAGCGAAAGATGCTGTCCGTCA
>JACRCG010000051.1 GCA_016219145.1 Deltaproteobacteria bacterium
GCGACAAATTCAAAAGGTAAGCGCTCTGTTTCATCAGACCAAGCAGCCCGGCATCGACAAATCCTGCATTCTCAGATGTCTGGGGGCAATGCAGACTTACCACATCGGCTGTCGCAAACAACTCTTCCAGAGGGACGAAACTAACCGGCAGCGCTCCCGTCTCCTTCGAAATACGGGGCGTATAGGCGATCACTTTCATGCCGAAAGCGTTTGCTATTCTTGCTACTGCCCGTCCGATGGTGCCGTAACCGACTATCCCGATAGTCAGACCATCCAACTCGATCAGCTGTGACTTCCAGAAGGAGTGATCCGGGCAGCGCACCCACTCGCCCGCCTTGACAGCGGCATCGTGAAGACCGACACGCGTGGTCAGCTCCAGCAGCAGTGCAAAAGCGGTCTGGGCCACTGATTCAGTAGAATAGGCCGGTACATTGGAGACCGGAATCCCCAACCTGCCGGCTGCTTCCACATCGACATTGTTATAACCGGTGGCCAGCATCGAAATGTATTTCAACTTTGGGAGAGATTGCAATGCCACTGCATCCAGTTTGACCTTGCTGAGCAGGATGATTTCCGCATCCGCAGCGCGCTCCAGCTTTAGTTCGGGCGGGGTGCGGTCATAGATGGTGCAATTCCCCAACGCCTCCAGGGAGCTCCAGGGATTGTCTCCGGGATTGATGGTATAGCCGTCCAGAACAACAATTTTGTTGGCGCCTGCCATGTCGTTACTCCTTGCCGGTTGCGGCGACGGTCTGCTCTTCTTCGACAATTACCGTCCCGTCGGTTTCTTCAGCAATTTCAGTTCCATCTTCATTTCGCCCGGATTTACGATTTTTCTTTTCCTCTTTTTTCTTCTGACGTTCCAGCTCTTTTTTACGTTTTTCGAATGAATAATTGGGCTTGGCCATTTCAGTTCCTTTCCGGATTCGTGGTGAACAGATTTATCCCGCGCAGTGATGGCTCTTGGACAGATAGTAATCGTAATTACCTTCATACACCCGCATTTCTCCGTGATCAACCTCAAAGACGCGGTTGACCAGTAATCTTAAAAAATGGCGGTCATGGCTGACCAGAATAATGGTTCCGCCGAAATTCTGAAGTGTATCCAGCAGAATTTCGCGGGAACGGATGTCCAGATGATTGGTCGGCTCATCCAGAATCAGAAAATTTACCGGCCGACAGAGGATTGTAGCCAGCACCACCCTGCTCTTCTCTCCGCCGGAAAGATTCTCGATGCGTTTGTCAACAGTATCTCCGGAGAAGAGAAAAGCCCCCAGCAGATTACGGATCACACCTATATTAGCCAGAGGCATGGCCTCCTGCAGGGTTTCGAAAACCGTCTTTCCGGGATCAAGCAGTTCCATGGCATGCTGGCTGAAATAGCCGATCTCGACATTGGCCCCGATAGTCGCGCTTCCTTCCGTGGCATCAGTCTGGCCCGCCAGTATTTTGAGAAAAGTTGATTTACCGGCGCCGTTCACACCCACCACGGCGATCTTGTTCAAGCGCCGCACCATGCCTGATACCCCGCTGAAAACCGGATTCTCCCGTCCATCCGGAGCAATCCAGACTTTCCCGAGTCCGTCAAAGGCAGCCACATCATCGCCGCTGCGTGGGGGCTCGGCAAAACTGAAACGGACCGTGCGCTCTTCGGCAGGGATCTCGATCCGATCGATTTTTTCAAGTTTTTTGACTCGCGACTGAACCTGGGCCGCATGGGAGGCTCTCGCCGCAAAACGGGCGATAAACTCCTCTTCCTTGGCCAGCATGTCCTGTTGACGCTTATGGGAAGCGATCAGCTGTTCAAAGCGTATATCGCGCTCACGCTCATAGAAATCGTAATTGCCGCCATACGTGGTGACCGTCTTGTTGGCAACTTCGATGATGCGCGTTACCACCCGATTCATAAAATCCCTGTCATGACTGGTCATAAGCAGAGCGCCCCTGAATTCGGATGAAAGCCACTCCTCCAGCCAGATGATGGACTCCACGTCCAGGTGGTTGGTCGGTTCGTCCAGCAGCAGAACATCCGGCTTCAATGTCAGAATTCCGGCCAGGGCGATGCGCATTTTCCATCCGCCGCTGAAAGATTCAACCGGATCGTTGTAGCGGTCAGGACCGATTCCAAGCCCGGTCAATACCGACTGGGCACGGCTATCGAGGTCGTAGCCCTCCATATGTTCGAATGCTTCCACGGCAGTTCCATAGCGCTCCAGCAGGGCCGCCATATCGTCATCCGACATGGGCTCACACATGGCCGCTTCCATATCCTTCATCCCGGCCGCCAGCCTGACCGTGCTTTCGCAGGCCGCCATCACCTCTTCAAGCGCGCTCCTCCCGGACATATCGCCTACATCCTGAGAGAAATAGCCGACAGTGGTTTTTTTTGAAATGATCAACTCACCGGCATCGACCTCTTCCTGACCGGCAATAATTCGGAAAATTGTTGTTTTTCCGGCTCCATTGGGACCAACCAAACCGGTATGGGTTCCGGGAAGAACCTGAAAACTGGCATCCTGAAAGAGAATCTGCGAGCCGTGCTGCCTGGTAATATTGGACAGATGAACCATTGTAAAGATAACTCCCTGAATATATGGATTTAAATTTGATCTGTTTTTGCTACGTCAACCAGCCACACATAAGGAATCATACCGTAATTCCAGGCCAGACAGAGCCGGCGATAGCCGGAAAACAGCAATCTCTCCCGGCCGCCGCAAAGTATTATCGGAGCCTTCAGATTCAAAGTGCCGACACACTGTAACTGGTCTTCCATTCTGTTGTAACTGATGCGGTAGCCTCGTTTGGCCTTGCACAGATACCTCTTGTAATCACTGTAACTATGGTATGAAAGTGCAACCTGAACATCTTCAAGCAGCATGGAGCGGGGATACGGAATCAGCCTGCCGGATTCGAAGTTTGAAACAATCTGCTCCCAGCTGACTTCATGGCTGCCGTACCACTCCTGTTTGGCCGGGTGACTGAAGTACTCCCAGCGCTCCTCTTCAATATCGGGTCGCTGCCAGTTGATAGTCAGGGATGAACTCGAAAGCATATCGACTCCGAGGAATAAAAAACCACAGGGCTTGGTAACCCTGTGGTTAAGGTGCTCGGATTTATATCATTTTTCGGGATAAAATATCAACCGGTTTCGATCTGCAAACGAAATAACAGCCCGGTCAACCCGCAGATTTATAATAACTGACGTTCGACCTGATCTCTCAACTTCTGGATAATTTCATGTTCGCGCAGCATGATGATCTGGTAGACGTTTCTTTCATTGATAGCGTCAAGTTCAAGCGAGACGATGTATTTTCGCATACCGGCATCATCCGAAAACCGCATCAGTTTCACTTTAGCACTGGTGGTTTTCCCGTTATATGTAAACGTAATCTTGCCTGGTGTACCCTCCTCGACCAGGCAAAGTTGCCCGGAGTTGACCGCTATACCGGCAATCGAGAGATCATGGACCGTTCCGGTGATTTTGATCGAACCGAACTGAATGACAGCTTCAAACCGTCCTTCCATGTTGACCCGCAGATTTTTTCGTCTTTCAGCAGGGAGGGTTACGTAAGAGTATCTGGAAAGCAGGGCCAGCTGGCGCTCAATCTGGGCACCCTGGACTACGGCAAGTACGTGATGCGGAAAGTGGCTGCTCTTTAGGAAAGTCAATTTCTGGGCCAGCATGACGACCGCCTGATTGCGATGGACTGCCAGTTCCACCTGTCCCTGATGAACATTTAAAATTGTGGAGGAATAACTGATCGGCAACATTTCATAGTAGTTCAACAACATAAGGTCGCTTGAAAGCTCTTTGCGCCACATGTCGGTCAGCACATCCAGGATTGAGGCTTCATCAGTCTGTGGATCATCGACAGTTAAAGGCACATAAAAAAAGTCCATTTGCCACCCCCTACTTACAAAAAAACGAGTTAAATAAACACCCGTATCCGTTTCTCATGCATAGTTTATCGACAAGATCGCAAATAACTATAGTACAGATTTATTAATGAAATCCAGAAAAAAATATGTATACAATTTCAGGCTTTTGCTAATCAAATCATCCTGTCCAGCAGATTACCAAAAAAACCCGCTCTGGCAAGCCGGAGCGGGTTTTTTTGGTGATTTTTTTCTTAATTACTTATATTCCGGCATCTCGTCGAACTGCAGGTACTTGTAGATCTTGTCCTTGTTGGGTTCGATCTTCTCCTTGTAGATCTTGAGGAATTCGGCCGGCTTGGGCAGTCTGCCCAGCAGTGCCGTTACCGCGCCAAGTTCAGCCGAACCGAGGTAGACTTTGGCGCCATTGCCGATACGATCGTCGAAGTTACGGGTCGAGGTGGAGAACATATTCACACCGTCCGGTACACGGGCCTGATTGCCCATGCAGAGTGAACAGCCGGCGATCTCGATAACGGCAGCGTACTCTGCGCCTTTGTCGGCCTTCAGAAGGGTCGGTTTCTTCAGCCAGGCCTCAACCGCCTTGATGCGGTTCTTGAGGGTGCCGGCATCCTGGTAGCCTTCGGCGATCATCTTCTTCATCA
>JACRCG010000049.1 GCA_016219145.1 Deltaproteobacteria bacterium
CGTCCTGACCGGGCTGTCGCGGTTCTGGTTCGAGGAGACGCGTGACCTGGTCTCGAACCACGTGCTCGGTACCGATCCCGCGGACCTCCCGGCCGACGTGGCGGCAGCCTTCGACGCCGCGGACCTCCGCGGCAGGATGCTGCTCTGCCGCAAGGCCTCCGTGCTGCCGGTCGAGGTCTGGTCGATGGTGTCGTGGCTGATCTACGGTATTTACTTGCATCTGCGGGTCACCTTTGGCTGGCGTGGCAGGAGACTGGCCTGGTATGCCCTGATTGCGCTTGCGGCTATGATAGTCAGCTACTGGGGGATTCCTTTCTCGGTAGAGACCTTTCATACTGGTTTCAGGATTGATCATAATTGATTGAGGCCACAATCAGCAATCAGCAATCAGCTGACCGCTATCAGCAAAGGACCCTACATGAAACTAGCCATAATTTTCCCACCACTCCCATTCGGCTGGGCGCCTATAGCACCTCCTATCCTGGAATATCTGGCCGCTCTGACCCACCGTGAAGATCCTTCTATTGAAATCCGTCTGATCAGCGCCAGCGCTACACCAGATGCTTTTGAGACATTGGAATGCGACATGGCGGCTATCAGCATCCTGACGCCTACCGCTGTGCCGGGTTACCGTATCGCCGAGAAGCTGCGGGCACGTGGCATCACGATTGTTTTCGGTGGCATACATGCTACGGCCTTGCCGGAGGAGGCCAAACAGTACGGTGACGCAGTGGTTATTGGTGAGGCGGAGTCGGCCTGGCCGCAGGTGTTGAGGGATTTCAGCGCTGGTACGCTCCAGCCCTTTTACCACGGCGAGCGCATTTTGCTCGACGACCTGCCGGTCCCCCTGTATGGAATGTTGCCTGGCAAAGAACAGTTCCGCATCGTGAACACCTCACGGGGCTGCCCATATAACTGTACCTTCTGTTCGGTCAAGCCATTCATGGGCGGTGATATACGTTTTCGCCCCATCGATCATGTGGTGCGGGACGTAGCGGCTATCCCAGAGAAGATGTATATCAACGGTGATGAAAACATCTGGTGGCAGGGCTTTGAACAGCGCGCCATCGATATGTTCACCGCCCTGAAAGGGAGTGGCAAGAAATGGATGGGTTTTGGCAGTCTGCGTCCGGTAATGACTCCGGCCGGTTCACGGATGCTCAATGCTGCTCGTGAGAGCGGCATGTTGACCGTCTGGGTGGGGTGGGATGCCATTTCCGACGATGCGCTGACGTCCTACAAGGCTGACGGCAAGACCGGAGTTGACCGGGAGCGAGCCATAAAAACCTTACGGGATCATGGTATAGATGTCTCGTTATTTTATATGCTCGGCGGGCGCAACGATTCTCTTGATGACTTCAAACGCTCGGTGGAGTTGGCCGACCGTCTGGGGGTGAGCATGCACCCGTCGCTGCTGGTGCCGTACCCTGGGACTGAACTTCGTCGCCAGTACGACTCATACCTGTATAAGGAATTAGGATGGGAATACTATACCGGGGCCTACGCCCTGTTTGAACATCCTGATCCGGCTATGACACCTGAAAAACGGGAGGAACTGTTTTATGAGTCTTCACTTGAAATTTTAAGTTTAAGGCGAATATTCAGCCACATGTTTAAAATTCCGTTCCAGGGCTTCCCGCATGCTCATATCCTGTCTGTCATGTCGCAGATTCCTGTACGTACGGGGATGAAGATTGCGTATGAGAAGTGGAAACGTGAAAAAAGTATAGTTAGAGAGAAACAGTATAAGGCGAATTGAGGATGAAGCTAACTATTGTATCACCACGTTTTCCCTTCTCAGGCCGTGTCCCACTGGTCCCGCCAATTCTTGAATACCTTGCTGCCTTGACACAACGAGAAGCTCCGGAGGTGGAGATATCTCTCATTGATGCCAATCAGCAAGAGATATCTCCCTCTGACTTGACTTCAGAAGTGGTTGGGATCAGTGTGATGACTGCCACGGCTCCGTGGGCATACGCTTTTGCCGATGAATGCCGAAAGCTTGGCAAACGGGTTATACTTGGGGGTATTCACCCGTCTGCATTGCCTCAAGAGGCGGATCTCCATGCGGATGCTGTTGTTATCGGTGAGGCTGAATCCGTGTGGAAAAATGTTCTTTCCGATGCCTCAAATAATACCCTTCAGCAATTCTATCATGGAGAACGTCTTTCTCTTGAGGGGTTGCCAATGCCATTCAAGAGCAAATTGAAAGGCAACTATCGATTCAGGGCGTTTTTTACCATGCGAGGCTGTCCATATCGGTGTACGTTCTGCTCGGTTCGTCGTTTTTTTGGTGATACGATTCGTTATCGCCCCGTACAGGACGTTGTTGCTGAAGTGGAAGCCTGTGCTGGTAACGTCTGGTTTAATGGTGACGATAATATCTGGGGGGGAGATTTTGATCGAAGTATCAGGTTGTTTGATGAGCTTGCCCGTGGAACCAAACGCAACTGGTATGGTTTTGGAGATCTTAAGGCGGTACAGGGAGCGCATGGGGACAGAATGCTTTCCGCAGCGCGAAAATCCGGACTATTCTCTGTTTGGGTCGGGTGGGAAAGTGACGAGAAAAATCTGGGAGTTTTCAAGGCTGAAGGCAAGCAGGGACCAGACCGGATATCAGCAGTAAAGAAAATGCAGGATGCCGGCATTGATGTCGTGTTATTTGTGGTTCTTGGCGGTCGGCAGGATTCTATTGACAGTTTTAAAAGGGCTCTGGAATTGTCCGAGAAGTATAATATCGGTTTGCACCCGGTGCTGCTTACGCCTTTACCAGGTACGGAACTCTATGAAGCATACAAGCCTTTTTTGTTTCAAGGAATGGGCTGGGAGTCTTTCACAGGGGTGCGGGCTGTTTTTGAACATCCGGATCCAGTCATGACTCCACATCGCAGGGAACAGGAATATCACCGTTTAAACAAGGAGCTGTTCCGTTTTGACAGAATCCTTAAACGGATTTCGAAAATCCCCCGATCCGGTTTTCCAATGACCCATTTCCTCTCACTAATGATGCAATTACCGATGAAAGTTGCATTACGCAAGGCGTATGATGAGTGGCTCGATGAACAGGATGTCTTGTAACATTCTAAGCTGCTAACAATGGTGACATAACCATTAATTTGCCGGTTTCTCCGATTTGAGACCGGCGGGATGATCCAGCAGATCCTGCTTCTCTTCTTCCGATTTGTACCAGTCCAGCGGCCTTTCCGTCTGATCCCTGAAGGTATCAAGTGATGCATCCCTGAGTTTGGCGGCCTCTTTGTTTGACTGGGCCACCAGAATCTCATCAACCACCTGAGGACAGGAAGCCACAGAGCCGGGCCTGGCTTCAATTTCTTCCCGAATACTTGGTTCAACCTTGGGGTCCTTGGCAAAGCGCATCTTGAGATCTATTGAAAAGTTGGAGTACGTCTCCAACATGCGGAAGATGGCTGAGTTGCCCATCGGTCCCAGAGTGCGATCCTCGTCCGGCAACGGTGAGACCTTGCCGTTTTCAATCTTGGCCCGGCCGACTATTTCACAGCCCTTGCCGCCGTCGGTTGTGTATCCAAGGTTGTCGGTGATGACGGATAGGACAGTCGGAATATTGGCCAGATCCCAATGGGCCAGAAGGCCAACTTCGCCGTCAGGCAATGGACTTAAGTCATCAATGTTCATTGCCAGCACCCGCGACCAGGGTGGAACCGGGCGAGTCCGTTCGTGCGGTGGCAGCCCCTTGACGTGCCGACGCAGAGCGTCATCAAACAGGTTTGTTGCCGTTTCCGCCTCTCCAAGTACGTTCACGCAGTGGGTGCCCGGCACACCGAGGATTTCCTCCACCATCGCATAATAATCGTCCCTGGTGACAACGCCGAAACGCCCTCGGTAGCCGCCGCCGTCACAGATGCGGCTTCCGGGAGGAAGCTTGAATTTCATCTTTTTGCGACGACAGGACTGGAAAAAATAGACATAGGCCGCCGTGGCACCGATCAGTGCCACCGGTACGCCGCTGGCTTCTGATTCACGCAGTGCCTTGAGCAGGTTTTTGATGTCTATCCCGCTTTTACCAAGCAGAAACATGCTGTCTTCGGTTCCAAAATGGGTGCGGGTCTGGTCCATTCCGATGGCCATGCCCATGGAAGGGGCCAGTTGTGGGCTTGGGGCAAGAATCAGGATGCGGCAGCGTTTGCCATCCTCGAAATCAGGGAAAAGATAGGAGCCGGTCATCTTCTTGTTGGCACCGAAAACCAGTTTCTTTCCGTCTTCATCGCGGAAGATTCGTCCGCGCTGGGTCAGGCTGGTGGTGCCGCCGGTCAGGCAGGCCATGACTGACTGCTCCAGGGGAAAAGAGGCCACCAGATGGGTTTTAAAGACGTCATTATAGACCATGGGGATGTCCTGCCAGCGCGTCACATCTCCAGGTTTAGTTTTTTTTATGTCACAGAATTCTCGGAAGATTTTGTTAGTTTCGTAGTGCAGCGCAAAGATTTGCATGCAGTAGTCGTTAAATTTATCATCTGAAAGTTCGGCATCGACACCGGCTTCAATTATGGCAAGCACCTCTTCAGTCAGGCGGTGGCTTGTTTCTGCGGCGGTAGGCATGATCTACTCCTTGTTAGGGAACGGGCTGCTACCCTTTTTTCGGGCAAAAACTATTGGCAGAATACAACTGCCAAGGGTATGCAATATATACACCAGCCACTTCGAGAGTGCAATTGCCATAATTATAGGGTGTTACGCTGCCAGCTTATTTTCGTAGCTGCCAAATTATTACTCAGTCTGCTCAATATGCGTTCAGTCTGACGCCAAAGCGATAAACTTCTTGCATAATACATTGAATATAAGTTAGTTCTCTTCGCTGTCCAAGTACTTTTATAGGCAGGTTGCGATACAGGAAATGGAGATACCGGCTTGAAACGTTTTGGAACAATTCTGTTTTATATCGGCGGTTGCGTCTGGATAGTGTACGCCGTTGTCAAATACCTCCTGGCATGGGATGTCAACATCAGGCAGTTTCTTCCTTATCATCTGGCAGCTGTGATTCCGGGGATATTGCTGAAGCACGGTTATGGATTGTATGAACGGTTCTTTGATCGAGGTAGACAAAGCTGACAGTATCGTTTGTTGTGTACAGGAGGCCGCGCAATATATGGATTTAAAGAAAACCGCCATTATATTCAACGGATTCATTCATGATTTTGCCGCCGGTATCTGGCTGGCAACCATTGTTGCTATTGCTGTCCTGCATGATGCCCACTTCGGAAATGCCGCTGTTGTCAGTATAATCAACCAGCTGGAGCGTCTGTTTTTCTGGTCCAGTGTAGCCGCAGCGATATTGATTATGGCCACCGGCGCAGGACGCACCTTCACCTATGTGGATAACTGGTATGGCGAGGATGCCGAACGGCAGCGGCGCAAGGCCCTGATCATCAAACATGTTGTCCTATTTTCAGCCTACGCTCTGGGTTACCTCTGGGTGTGGAACAA
>JACRCG010000048.1 GCA_016219145.1 Deltaproteobacteria bacterium
AGCTTGAGAGTTATTTTGCCTCAGCAGGCGCGATGACAAGGTTTCCGCTTTGTGCCAGAATCGCGGTGCCTTGCGTCGAATGGATGAAATCAGCGAATAGTCTTGCGGCAGGCGATGAGTGTGTAGTTGTCACCAGATAGAGCGACTTGAAAAGGCGGTAACTGCCGGTAGACACCGACGTCAGGTTGGGTACCGCACCCTCAAACGCCAGGATTTTCAGCGGCAGTTTTTCAGTCGCAATCTGGGTAAGAGTCGTAGCCCCCAGAGCTCCGGGAGTTTTGGACACGGCCTCGGCGCTCTCCTGATCGGTAACTGCAATTATGTTCCCTTTGCGAGCTCGGGCAGACTTCATAGCCAGCCCCATTCCGGGCGAGATGGCAGCTATGATTTTCGTATCTGTATCTCTTTCAGGTCTCAGCACCAGACGGATCCGTTTACCACCGGGCCAGTTGTTGGTTACGCCATTATAGATAGCTTCAAGTTCATTGGCGGATAATCGAGTTTTTATGACATTTCTGTGTACGACAAACACAAATGGTGTTCGGGCGTACTCGACCGCAGAGAGACCGCTGGCCGCCTCATCATTACTCAAGGCGGTGCCGCTGACGGCCACATCAAGCGTTCCCTGCTGGAGCGCTGCGATCCCGCCGCCTCTGCCAAGACCTGGAACTAACTGCACCCTGATTTCGGGATGCAGCCTTTCGAATGCCTCGCCCAGAAGTTTCATGGTTCCAAGGCCGGCGCCGGTTCCACCTATTTTTATGATTTCCGCAGCCGGAGCTGAATTAATCAACGCGAAACAGAGTGTCAAGCCGACAAGGAGTGTAAAGAAAACTTTTTTTTGTTGTGCGGGTGTGGACATCATAGACTCTCGGCAAAAAATTTTGTATTGATTCGACTGGTTGGTCCGGACATATTTCATCGATTCTATCGTTGAAATATCAAAAGTCAATTCGATCTGCAATAGATTGATATTTTTCTACCGACACTAACCCTGCAAACTGCTGCGGCTGATGCCGACTTCATCAGCTGTACGCAGAATCTCTTCCCAGGTGACTTCATCGATTGGAATTCCGTCTTTGTAACGCGCGGCATGTTTCTTCCGTTCCGGATCACCGGCCACCATTACCGGCTCACCGGCAACTGACGGCGGAGAATCCTTGACATAGCGCAGCAGAGCGTCAATTTCAGACCTCATCCAGTTATTTTCAACCAGTCGTCCGGGATCAACCACAAAAGTCAGCATATTATTGACGATGCCGCCCAGACGCGGGTTGCCGGGCTGAATTGTGCCACCGCCGGTCAGAACTCCTGCAAACAGCTCACAGACAAGCGCCAGACCGTATCCCTTGTGCTCTCCGAAGGGGAGCAGAGCACCGCCCGGCTGGCGGAACATGACGGAAGGATCGGTGGTCGGCTCGCCGTCAGCGTCCAGAATCAGCCCCTCCGCCATCTTTTCACCTCTGTTCATGGCCACCATAGCTTTACCTCTGGCAATTCTGCTGGTAGCCATGTCAAGCAGGACAGCCGGACTGTTATCGGTGGCAGGAATGGCAATACAGACCGGATTGGTAGAATAACGGGCGTCGCGCCCGCCAAAAGGGGCCACCAGAGGCTGATGATCAACCACATTCACAAAATGAAGCGAGACCATGCCTGCTGCAATGCTCTGTTCGCCATATGAGCCGACTCTTCCGATATGATGGGCATTTTTCAGCGCCATGACAACCAGGCCGGTTTCCCGGCATCTGTCAATAGCGGCATTCATAGCTTCAAAAGCGACGCGCTGTCCATAGCCCCTCTGACCGTCGAATACCATGATCGATCCGTCGTTTTTTACCAGCCTGGCGGGCATGCCCGGAACCAGCAGCCCGGCCCGTACATTTCGGACATATGTGGGTAGCATGATGGCGCCATGACTGTCATGCCCGGCCAGGTTGGCCTTAACCAGATGCTCTGCAACCAGAGCCGCTTCGTACTCATCACTGCCGGCTTCCCTCAAAATTTCAAACAACGCTTTTTTCAGCTTATGCTCAGTTATTGTCACGGATTTCCCCTCTGTGGTATCCCTGCGTATCCTCGATTCCCAGTTGAAGGCAGAGCGTCCTGTCTACCTGGCTCATTAAGGATTTGCTGACAAAGCCCAGGCGATCGCCGATTACACTGGCCTTGTCGATGGTTATCAGAATGTGAGAACTGATCTTGGCATCCTTTTCCAACCCGCTTCCGGAAGCGGGCAGATATGTTTCAAAATCGTAGATCTTTTCAAGCCTTGAAAAACTGAGCGGGATAATTGTAACCACCGGTGAATATTCGTTGCTGATGTTGTTGCTGACTACCAGGCAGGGGCAGGCTTCCGGGCCGTGCGTGTCGGCATGGGGCAGATTTACCGAATAGATGCCACCGCGTTTAAACATCCCTTTTCTCCGTCACGGCAGATTCAAATCTTTTCAGCACTTCTTTAGTCTCCTGCGCAGTTGATTGATAGCCCTCGATCAGCCCTTTGTAGACCTTCTTTTTCACCTCATCAAGCTTTTCCCTGGCAGCTTCTTCCAGGAACTGGCTAAGCCCCCTCTGCCCGTAAAGAGCCTTTATATCGTCCACAATAGGTGTCGGCAAAGTGATATTCAATCGTGTATTCGGCATGACGGCATTCTCCCCCGTTTATCATATTCCTGATAACATTATCACGCATAAGCTGCATAATTTTATTGACGTATCTGTATTTATAACATACATTTCCAATATGTGTTATATTAAATTTATGACACATATTAGCGTTTTTGACTGCCGCTCGTTTTGTTGTAGAACGCTCTGCTTTCCCGTTAACCGTTGACCATATACCAGTTATTTCGTGTTTACTCAGCACACTTCAAAACAGATGAAAGGGGATTTACCATGCAAAGAACAAAATTATGCCTGCTTGCATTGCTGGCTCTGGCAGCACTCACAGGAGGATGTGCCAGAAATGAAGTGGTAAAAAGTCAGGAAGAAACTGTACCGACTACCGCCAGACGATCCCCGGAAACCGGCAAAGAAAAAGCTTTACGCCCCCAGGACTCGAAAGCGGCATCAACCGCCGACAGCAATACAATTATGCCGTCCAGAACTTCCACAGCAGATTCACAGAAAAAGACTTCGGCCCTCCAATCAACTCCTGCCGCTGTTTACTTTGGATATGATTCATATATCCTGACAGCCGATTCGCGAGATGTTCTCCAGACAAATTTTAAAACGCTGGCAGGCAAGCCGTCAATCCAGATTGAAGGGCACTGCGACGAGCGTGGTTCAAGCGAATACAACCTGGCTCTCGGTGAAAAAAGAGCCAAATCGGCACAAAACTACCTGGTAACCATGGGATATCCAGCCGAAAAGATTTCAACCATCAGCTACGGCAAGGAACGTCCTGCTGACAAAGGCAGTGATGAATCCGCCTGGGCAAAAAATCGTCGTGACGAGTTCAGGATTGTCAAATAAGCTCTGCATGGATCCGGAGTTGAGCGGGCAACTGAAGAGAGTGCTCGACTCCATTGAGGTTCTCCTCCCTCAACGGGCAGCCAAAATCGACTGGAAGGAGTGTCATGCCGCCAACTGGCGGCGGCACTCCTTTGCCGGTTATCTGGAGCCGGTTCCGGAAATCGAGGGGATCCATCTTGATGATCTGCTCGGTATTGATAAACAGAAACAGGCACTGGTTCAGAACACCTCTCAGTTTTTGAATAAATTCCCTTCCAACAATGTCCTTTTATGGGGAACAAGGGGCACCGGCAAGTCTTCGGTAGTCCGCGCCCTTCTCAATCGCTACGCATCTGAGGGTCTCAGGATCATCCAGGTGGACAAAGACGATCTGGTTCACATGCCGGCTATCGTCGATTCAATCAAACATGAGCCGTACCGGTTTATAATATTCTCGGACGATGTCTCGTTTGAAGTCGGCGAGGTCGGTTACAAGATGCTTAAAAGCGCCCTGGACGGGTCAGTGTATGCCCCGCCCGAGAATACAAGAATCTACGTCACCTCCAATCGCCGCCATCTGCTGCCGGAATACGAAACCGACAATCGGGGAGCGATGCTGGTCAACAACGAGATTCATCACGGTGAGGCGGTGGAGGAAAAAATATCCCTTTCCGGAAGATTCGGCCTCTGGATAGGCTTTCATCCGTTTTCACAGGATCAATACATTGAGGTTGTAAAACAGTGGGTAAAGAAACTTTCCCTGCAATGCAACGCAACCTGCGTCTGGGACCGGCACGCAGAAAAAGCCGCCGTGGAATGGGCTTACAACAAGGGGGACAACAGCGGTCGCATCGCATATCAGTTTGCAACCGACTGGGTCGGAACCAGTCTGTTAGGCCGGATGTAATTCCTGTTCCAAATCAAAACGAAATCAAGATGCACCGTCATGATCAGCGATAAACGAAAGGGGTCCCGCAATGAATCCAAATAAATCGGAAAACAATCTCAAGGAATGGCTGTATCAGGAGGAACTGGCCGAGCGCATGCTGCCGATGATCGGCCATCTCTACCGAAACCACAATATCGTCACAACCGTGTACGGGCGTTCACTGGTGCACAATACCGTCATCAACATCCTTCAGGCGCATCGCTTCGCCCGGCTGATACTGGATGGCGAGCTTACCGTCCGTGAGACTTTCCCGCTGCTGGAGGCGATCAGCACTCTCAATCTGGCGCCGGCCCGGATAGATCTGGGCAAGCTGACCACCCAGTATCAAACCGACGGCAATGGCCGTTCTGCGGAAGAATTCGTGAAACAGGAACTGGCCGCGATTATGACCGGTCGCAGCTCCCTTTTGTCCGAACCGCAAGACATTGTACTTTACGGCTTTGGCCGCATTGGACGCCTGCTGGCCCGTATTCTGATCGAAAAGGCCGGCAGCGGCGAGAAACTGAGACTGAGGGCTGCCGTTGTACGCAAAGGGGCTGTCGACGATCTTGTCAAGCGGGCCAGTCTGCTGCGGCGCGACTCGATTCACGGTCATTTCAACGGCATTATTACGGTTGATGAGGAAGAAAATGCCATTATAGCCAACGGCAACATGATCCGCATCATCTATTCCGATGCGCCCGATACGGTCGATTACGAGCAGTACGGCATCCACAACGCCATTCTTATCGACAATACCGGCAAGTGGCGTGACCGCGACGGACTGGGCCGGCATCTGAAAGCCAAGGGAATCGCCAAGGTGATTCTGACCGCTCCCGGCAAGGGTGATATTCCCAACGTTGTCGCCGGGGTCAACAATGATCTGATTACGCCGGCAGAGCAGATATTTTCAGCGGCCAGTTGCACCACCAATGCCATTGTACCGGTCATGAAGGCCATCAACGACCGTTTCGGCATCGCGCATGGACACATGGAAACCTGCCACTCCTACACCAACGACCAGAATCTGATCGACAACTATCACAAGGCCTCCCGCCGCGGGCGCAGCGCCCCTTTGAACATGGTCATCACCGAAACCGGCGCCGCCAAGGCGGTTGCCAAGGTTATCCCGGAGCTGGCCGGCAAACTGACCGGCAACGCCATCCGGGTGCCGACTCCCAACGTATCGCTGGCAATTCTCAATCTGGAACTGGAGCAAAAGGTAACCGTCGAGGAAATCAACAGTTATCTGAGAGGCATCTCTCTTAATTCCCCGCTGCAAAACCAGATCGATTACACCAATTCACCCGAAGTGGTTTCCAGCGATTTTGTCGGTTCCCGGCATGCCGGCATCATCGATTCACTGGCAACAATCGCCGACGGCAACCGCTGTGTCATATACGTATGGTATGATAACGAATTTGGTTACAGCTGCCAGGTGGTAAGGATGCTGCAGAAAATGGCAGGGGTTGAGCTGCCGGGACTGCCGAATTAATGAAGCAGAAGACAAAGACATAGCCGCAAATAAACAAGGGCGCTGACAATATCAGCGCCCTTCTCACATTACAGCCCTAAGCGGCAGTCTGCTAGAATAGACTTCTTTTACATCAAACCAACCGCACATTCAGCCCCGGCACCTTCTTGAACTGCTTGTCCCCCGTAAGAAAAATAACCGGGCCTTTTATTGACATGGCCGATGCAGCCTGAATGGCATCCGGTGTGCGCAGACCGTGTCGCGCCCTCAACAATGTTGCCGTTTCAATCACGAGAGCATCCAATTCAACAATCTGCAAACCTGATGATGCAAAAAAACTGCGATAACTGGTGATGTCGGCAACATTCTGATCCCGCATCGGTTTTATCAGACATTCCATGATACTCAAGCGGGACACGGCAAATCCGGTAGTTGGGTGTGTACTATGCAGTTCTCCGAGAGTGGCAACAACCTGCTGATAAAAAGGCCGGACCGCTTCAACGCGGTAGATGATAATATTGGCGTCGAGAAAAATGATCATGCCTTGTCCCATTCACCCCGTTCATCATTCAGACTTTGATCTATTTCCTCTTTTGTGTATTGACCGGACGCGGGGGCTGTGAACCACTCCATTACGGAGTGTGAATGGACCGATGTGTTTGCCTGGGCGGCTTTGGTCAGTTGTTCGTACTCAGCCTCGGCTAATATAACGCAGACCGGCTGGTTTCGTTTTATGATGTGAACCGGACCATTTGCAAGCAGCTGTTCCACTGCCAGGATACCATGCCGTTTAAGTTCATTTGCCGCAATAGCATTCATTTCGGTACCCCTTTCGGTGCTTTTTAGCTACAGTAGCCAACCTGTCCGGCCAATGCAATAAAAATATACTGCAATGAACCTAAAAAAAGCAGTTAGCTGACAGCTACCCGGTAGCCGGTAACATTTTACGTGACGGCAACTGGGGTGAAGAGGTCAATAATTTCTTGAAAGCCTTCTGGGCAATCAGCCTGACTCTTTCCGCTACCCCCAACTGCTC
>JACRCG010000055.1 GCA_016219145.1 Deltaproteobacteria bacterium
CATCCCTTGAAGTAGAACCATCCAGCAGCGGAAGCAATAATCGCAATCAGAACTACCAGAGGTATTACTATTTTTCTGTTTATTGCCATTGTCTTTGCCTCTCAGAATCTTTAATCGAACGCGGATGACGCGGATTTAGAGGATTTGCGCGGATTTTAAAATCAATAACCAATTTTTTGGGGGTGCTGATTTTACAAAATATTCGAGCAGTTGAATTTTAGGTATTGCCTTTGGTTTTACAAAACCGTCAATGTACTCAGCCTTTATGGTTTAAAATCCGCCTTTATCCGCTCAATCCGCGTCATCCGCGTTCTATTGCCTTTGACTTTGATTTTCAGTCAGCTCCATCCCCACCGCCGCTTCCAGCCGTGCCAGCCCCATCATATACTCGGCCTGCGACTCATACAGCTCGCGCTCGTAGTTGAAGAGGGTCATGCGGCCATCCAGAAGCGTCAGAAAGTCCACCTTGTTGACACGGTAGCTGATAACCGCAGATTCCAGTGACTGTTCCGCCTGGGGAATAATGCCTCCCCGGTAAAGTTCAACCAGTTTCCGGCGACGCTCCAGTTGAGCAAGGGAGTCATTGATTGCAAACGAGATCGTGTTCTTCAAAGAATTCAGCTCTTCCGCAGCCATACTGATCTCGGATGAGGATTCGGCCAGCATTGCCCGGCGACGCTCCTGCTGAAAAGGCAGATTGAATGTCACGCCGGCGCTGAACATGTTGTAACCCGGATCACCCATAGCCGCTTCGCGGAACATGTACTCAAAAGAGAGGTTGAAATCGGGATAGAACTCCTTCTGCGCCAGCCTGTGGGAGGCCTGCCCCTTGCTGGCCAGCATGGCAAGGCTCTTGATCTGGGGACGTTTCTCCAGGGCGATCAGGTTCAGATGTTCAGCTGAGAGAACAGGTTGCGGCAGCGCAAAATCTGCGATATTGCCGACCGGCGTATTTCCGGGGCGATAAAGCAGGTAATTCAGATTGGCCTCCAGGCTCTTTCTCTGCTGCTGCAGTGAAATCTGCATGTCGAGCATCTTCGACTTTTCCAGGCCGGCCTTATAAATATCCTGCTGCACCCCCTGACCGACGGAATACTTGGACTCGGCAATAGTCATGAAGTCTGACAGGATTCTCAGATTTTTATCGACAACCTCCAGCTTCTTGTCAACGCCCCAGATCTGATACCAGACCTCCTTGATCATGCGAGTCAGCTCAAGCTTGCGCTCTTCGATAGCCCATTTGTAGGACTCGGCCTCATATTCAGCCGCTTCCTGCTTGATGGCACGCTTGCCCCAGAAGGGAAGCTGCTGGGATATGCCGATCACCTTGGCGGTTTGAGGATCCGAGCCGCCGAAAGAGAAGGGTTCTCTGGCCACAAGGTTTTGCAGTTTGAACATGAACATCGGGTCATCCAGTGCCGAGGCCTGCCTGGCCTTGTTGGCAAACATCTGCCAGCGGGAATGGGATGATTTCAGCTCGGGATTTTTGGCCAGAGCTGATGTAATAAGAGCCGGCAGACTTGGATCCGTTGACACAGGCCGCTCTGCCTGTGCCAGAGCGTGTGACAACGCTGACAGATGTAGCAGTACGCCGATGATAAGGTAAATTTTCATGGTGACTCCCGGACAGCAACTGATACGCATTCAAAAGCTACTTGGCAGTATACCAGAACTTGGCGCTGCGCACCTTGCCGTCCTTCAGCAGGAACTTGCACATCACGCCGTATTTACCTTTTTTGGAAAAGTCGAAGTCAGCGCCAAAATGCCCTTGCATCCCCATCATATCCCTGCTCTGGTCACTTTTGTCGGGATTCTGCACCTTGACCTTGACCTCACCTTCGGTCAACGCTTTGCCGGTTTTTGCATCCTTGAATTCAACGGCGATGTGATGGGTCTCTTTCAGCTCTTTCGGCAATTTCATATTCATGGCCTTCATGTGCTCTTTCATGCTCATGACCTTGAAGGTCGCCTTTACGCCATCTACAACTTCCTCATGGGCCACATCACCCTGATGGCCGCCATGTCCAGCATGGTCATGGCCGGCGGCGAAAGCTGTTATTGGAGCTGCCAAGGCAAATAGTGCTGCGATTAGTAAGGTAATTTTTTTCATTTCTGTATGGCTCCTTTGGTAATGAAATGTTCTGATCATATCGACAGCACATGCCATGCCAAAGCATAACCAACTGATATAACTATGATTAATTACTTAGAACAAAAGCTGCTGTGGATTATTCTACACGCAAAGGAGGATAATCTACAGAGTGGGAGGAACACGGGGCGGTTTCTCCGGCACAATAAATACCGGAGAAAGCATGATGGAAAGCTGTTTATTCTATGCGTTGCTTCATTTACTGCGCCTCTTGCTGATTCTTCCAGCGCAGATACATCTCCTCGACCCTGTCCCTTGCCCAGGGTGTTCGCCTGAGAAACTTCAGGCTGGAGGCTATGCTCGGATCATTGGTAAAACAGCGGATATCAATGGCCTTCCCCATCTGCTCCCAACCGTACTCATCCACCAGTTCAGTCAGAATCATCTTCAGCGTCACACCCTGCAACGGGTCACTGGCAGTCATCGCAGCTTGATCCCATCCGGTGTCATTTCGATAACACCTTCCTTGTACAAGCCGCCGATCCCTTTTTTGAAACTCTTCTTGCTCATGCGCAGCATGGTTGCAATTGCCTCGGGCGCACTCTTGTCGTTGACCGGCAACTGCCCGCCGTTAGACTTCAGGGCATCCAGAATCAACTCGCGATCCTGCGCCGCCTCCAGTGCGCCTCCGCTGCGAAGCGTAACATCAATTTTCCCATCCTCGCGGATTTTCTTGACATAGCCACGCAACCGCTCGCCATATTTTGGATTGATGTAGAGTTCATTGCGGAACAGCATGCCGTTGAAAGCATTGTTGACGATAACCTTGGCGCCCAGATCACTGAAGGCATAAACCTGAAGTTCAACCTGATCACCTTCAGCCAGTGTGTTATCGGCCGGCTTGAGGAACTTTTCCACCTTGGCCGAGGCTGCTACCCGATCAGTCGCATGCAGATAAACGTACACCAGCACTTCCTGACCTCGCCGCAGCTGATCCGTCTGCTCGCCAAACGGCAGCAGCAGATCCTTCTCCAGCCCCCAGTCAAGGAAAGTCCCAACGGTTACATTGTCCTTGACTTTCAACAGTGCGAAATCTCCGACAACCGCCAGCGGCCTTCTGGTTGTGGCCGTCAGCCGCTCTTCCGAATCAACGTAGATGAATACCTTTTGCAGAGTACCTGGTTCAGCGCCCTTAGGCACCAATCTGCCGGGGAGCAGGATATCCCCCGCTTCGGATGACAAATAGGCTCCCGTGGAGGTGATCCTGGCTATTTTCAATGTATTGTAGTTACCGATAAGCAGCATGGGATCTCTCTTTTGTATGAAATTTGGAACCGTCGGTCAGCCGTTCCTACAACCCCAAAAAGCCGTTTATGACCTTCTGTACTTCTGAAATGCTTGTCGCTCCATTGCCATCAAAATCCACACAACTCTGTACCTGTGTCAATCCCAGGAACATGTTAATAGCGCCTTGAACTTCGGCAATGGTGACATTGCCGTCACAATCATTGTCACCTGACAGAGTCAAGGCGAAAAGCGGTCATAGGCCTCGTATGCCGCTATACACCGGGTACATCAAAATCAAGAAAAACTATCAGCATTCCCGAACAATCAGTGATGGAACATTGGAAAAATGCGAGTCGTTGGTGATGAGAATGGCTTTGCGGGAAATAGCAGTTGCTCCGATGATTGCGTCGGGCAACTTAAGACGTGTATTGCAACGCAGATCGAGTGTCAAAGCTGTCAACTGATCGTCGCTATGATCAAGCGGCACAACCTCTACCCTGGCAGTGAAACGTTCAAAACTCTTCCGGTCTAAAGCGGAAAGGCCTTCAAAAGCAAGAAATTCAAGATAGGTTATGACGGAAATGCCGACATACTCGGCAGCTTCAAGTTGCAACGCCAAGCCAAGGTTACCGTTGAGCAAGGAAACAACCGCGTTTGTGTCGAGTATGAATCTCACCTTACCACTCATCGCGAAGTCTTCGTTGCGCCGCAACTGCGTCACCTTTCCATTTCAACGTACCGCACAGATCGGCAAAACGCGGCTCGCTAGCACTGACGGAGGTTTTTTTAACACTCCTCCCGCGTGACACAAGAAACTGGTAAAAATCTCTTACTTCACGAC
>JACRCG010000064.1 GCA_016219145.1 Deltaproteobacteria bacterium
CTCATATTGATCACCAAGGATTTCCGCATGACTCATTCGGATAAGAACAACAACATAGATCTCAATCAGTTCAATCAGGTCTTTTTCGAAGAGTGCGCCGAGCACCTGGCCGAAATGGAGCAGATCCTCGTTTCGCTTCCCGACGAGGGGCCTGACGAAGAGCAGTTGAACGCAATCTTCAGGGCGGCCCACTCGATCAAGGGAGGGGCGGGGATTTTCGGTTTTCAGGACATGACCGTTGTCACCCATGTGCTGGAATCACTCCTTGACCGTATGCGCAATCATGAGATTCCCTTCAGTACGGCCATGGTCGACCTTTTCCTTGAGGCTGGAGACGTGATTTCCATGCAGCTTGCCGGACACCGTGACGGCACATTCGTACGCCAGGAGGCAATTGATCTGGTTCGGGCCAAACTGCAGCAGGTTATTGACGCCGGCAGCGTGATCACCACAGCCGAGTGTGTTTCTGGCGAATCGGAACCAGTTGTTGGGGAGACACTCAAGACCGATTCCACTCCACCTGATAAGCGGTGCCAATGTTACGAGCTTGAGTTCACACCCGATCCTGACATTTTCAGGCGCGGCGTCCGCCTGGAAAACCTGTTTGCCGAACTGGAGGATCTGGGCGACTTGACTGTAACCGCCGGCCTGCCGGCGACTACCGATTTCATGGAGCTGGATCCGGAAATCTGTGTCTGCCGTTGGAATATGACTCTGGTCACAACTGCCAGCGAAGCAGATATTCGCGACATTTTTGAGTTCGTGGCCGATGTCGATCAGTTGCAGGTGCGTCAGATAATGGAAGATAACAGGGAAAACAGTTGCAGCGATATATCCGGATCAACCGCCACTGTGACAGAGCAGCAAAATCACGGTCCGGTTGTCACAGGAGAGTCCTGTTCCGATCCTGCTGGACCCGCAACAGGCAGGAGAGCCTACGACAAAAACGAACTTGCGCCTGGAGCATATGGCCGTCGGACCAGCGAGGCCGAGTCGTCGATCCGAGTAGGCGTTACCAAGGTGGACCAGCTGATCAACCAGGTCGGAGAACTGGTGATTACCCAGCTGATGCTGGCCCAGACCGCCTCAGTTCTCGATCCGGTCCTCCATGAAAGTCTTCACCGAAGCCTGCTGCAACTGGAGCGCAACACCCGCGATCTGCAGCAGAGCGTCATGTCGATCCGCCTGGTGCCGATCAGCATCGTTTTCAGCCGCTTCCCCCGCATGGTGCGTGAGCTGGCTGCAAAGCTGGGCAAACAGGTGGAGCTGAAAACAATCGGAGACACCACCGAACTGGACAAGGGGCTGATCGAAAAAATCACCGACCCGCTTACCCACCTGGTGCGCAACTGCATGGATCACGCGCTGGAGATTCCGGAAATGCGGATCGCTGCCGGCAAGGATCCCGCCGGCACCATCACGTTGCGTGCTTCGCAGATCGGCGGCCGAATCGTCATAGACGTGATTGATGACGGAGCCGGCCTGAATCGCGCCAAAATTCTCGCCAAGGCGGCCGAACGAGGCATCCCCGCTTCCGACAGCATGAGTGACGAGGAAGTCTGGCAACTGATCTTCGCTCCCGGTTTTTCCACAGCTGAAGCCGTGACAGACATCTCCGGTCGCGGAGTCGGCATGGATGTGGTCTTGAGAAATGTGCAGGCCATGAGCGGCAGGGTCAATATATCGTCCGAGCCCGGCAAAGGCACGCGGGTCACCATCAGCCTGCCGCTGACACTCGCCATCCTGGACGGTCTTTCGGTCGCGGTCGGCACCGAAAAGTTCATCATCCCGCTCAACTCGATCGTGGAGTCACTCCAACCCTCCCCGGAAAGCCTGAAAACAGTTAACGGCAGGAGTGTGGTCCATGTCCGTGGAGAATACATCCCGGTCATAGCACTGTACGAACTGTTCAACATGGATGCGCTGGTGAAGGATCCGGGCAGCGGCATTCTGATCCTGATCGAGGTCGAGGGTGAAAAAGCCGCGGTCCTGGTGGATGCTCTGCTGGATGAACACCAGGTGGTGATCAAGAGTATCGAAACAAACTACCGCAAGGTCGAGGGCACGGCCGGGGCAACCATTCTGGGCGACGGCCGGGTTGCGCTGATACTGGATGTAAACTCATTGTTACGGATGAGAACGTAAAAATAGCATTCGCACGAAAATCATCAAATGGAGGTAAATCAAATTATGCAGACAGGTCAGGAGCATACCGATAGAAACGGGACGGGCATCGCCTCCGAGTACCTCACTTTCACTCTGGGCAGCGAGGAATACGGGATCGATATCCTCAAGGTCCAGGAGATCCGGGGGTACGATACTGTCACCCATATCGCCAACGCGCCAGAGTTCATCAAGGGCGTGATAAACCTGCGCGGTGTGATCGTTCCGATCGTTGACATGCGGATCAAATTCAAGGTCGGTGTTCCGACCTACAACGAATTTACTGTCGTGATCATCATGAACGTACTCGGGAAAGTAATTGGCATGGTGGTGGATGGCGTTTCAGACGTGGTTGCCCTTAGCGGTGACCAGATTAAGCAGGCTCCTGGAATGGGCGCGACGCTGGATACGGATTACATCACCGGACTCGGTACACTGAACGACCAGATGCTGATCCTGGTGGATATCGAAAAGCTGATGAGCAGTGAAGAGATGCAGGTCATGGAACAGGTAAACTGATCAAATACAGGAGAAAGGTGGTAGCAATATGAAAATCAAGAGTTTTAAAAATTGGAAGATCCTTAACAAGATACTGAGCATTTCAATCACAACCATCGTATTACTGATACTGGGTGTCACTTTTTATCTTCTGCCATACATGGAGCGAAACCTGCTGGCGGAAAAACAGTTGGCTACCAAAGGTGTTGTTGACGTGGTCTATGCGTTGTTGGAAGGATATCAGGTTCAGGTGAAAGCTGGGACTCTGCCTCTGGAAGAGGCCCAGAAGAGAGCACTGGAGAGAATCAGGACGATCCGGTATCACGGTAATGAGTATTTCTGGATCAACGACCTGGAACCCAGAGTTCTTACCCATGGTACAAACCAGGATCTGATCGGCAAGAACGTAGCTGATATCAAGGATCCTAACGGCAAACAGATTTTCGTGGAATTTGCGAAACTTGCGAAAGAAAAAGGTGAGGGGCTCGTCGAATACCAATGGGCAAAGGCCGGATCTACAAAACCGGTGGACAAGATTTCATACATAAAGCTGATGAAGGAGTGGAATTGGGTTGTTGGCAGCGGTATTTACGTCGATGATGTCAAAAAAGAAGTGGCAAAGACACGTGTCAAGATTCTTGGAGCAACAGCAGTACTGGCTCTGGTTATCTTTGTTTTCGCCTGGCTGGTGGCACGCAGGATCAAGGAAGCCCTCGACCGGGCCATCAGCGTTTCGGAGCAGATCGCGGCCGGTGACCTGACCGTCAAGATCGAGGTCGACAGCCAGGACGAGACCGGGCATTTGCTGGGATCGTTGAAAACGATGAACGAAGGGCTGGCGCGGATCGTGGGTGAAGTGCGCAGCGGAGCGGATTCAATTGCCACGGCCACCGAACAGATCTCTGCCGGTAACGCAGACCTTTCCCAGCGGACCGAAGAGCAGGCTTCGGCGCTCGAAGAGACCGCCTCCAGCATGGAGGAGCTGACCTCCACCGTCAAGCAGAACGCCGACAACGCCCAGCAGGCCAACCAGCTGGCGATCAGCGCCAGCGGTGTCGCGGTCAAAGGTGGCGACGTCATCAACAAGGTAGTGCGCACGATGGAGTCGATTACCGACAGTTCCCGCAAGATCTCGGATATCATCGGCGTGATCGACGGCATCGCCTTTCAGACCAATATCCTGGCACTGAATGCCGCGGTTGAAGCGGCCCGTGCCGGCGAACAGGGCCGCGGTTTTGCCGTGGTTGCCGCCGAGGTGCGTAGTCTGGCCCAGCGCAGTGCCGCAGCGGCCAAGGAGATCAAAGCCCTGATCGAAGATTCGGTCGGCAAGGTGCAGGATGGCAGCCGGCTGGTGGAAGAGGCCGGGCATACGACCCAGGAGATCGTAACCAGCATCAAGCGTGTGACCGATATCATGGCCGAGATATCCGCCGCTTCACTGGAACAGTCCAGCGGTATCGAACAGGTCAATACCGCCATCACCCAGATGGATGACGTCACCCAGCAGAATGCCGCCCTGGTCGAGCAGGCCGCCGCTGCCGCCGAATCGCTTGAGGAGCAGGCACTGCAGCTGGTGCAGGTGGTGACACGCTTCAAACTGGAAGAGTCCCACCAGGCACATAAGGTCTCTGGCGACAGGAAACCCCGCAAAATTCAACCTCTGCATCCCGAACTTCCGGGAAAGAAGGTTGGCCGGTTGGGCCTGGCAAAGAATCCAAAAAAAGGTGACTCTCTCAAGATTTCGGCACCCAAGGCCGTGGATGAGGATGAAGACTGGAAAGAGTTTTGATGATTTAAACCAGGAACGCACTTTTGATTTTGTACTTGAGGGGAGTTGTGAGTGTCGGCTGTAAACGCTATTAGAAAACCGGCATTCGGAAAAGAGTCCGGTGAAAGGGAACTGTACCTGTTCCCTTTCACCAGTGACGACTTTCACCATATCAGAGGCCTGATTTACCGGCTTGCGGGCATTTCCCTGGCCCCGTCCAAGAGGGACCTGGTCTACA
>JACRCG010000065.1 GCA_016219145.1 Deltaproteobacteria bacterium
CGCTCAAGAGTTCCACCGACGCCTTGGCCTGCAAATCGGCCAGGATTATCAGGGGCTGGCCGGCAGTGACCCTGTCGCCTTCCTTCACAAGAATACTGTTAATGATGCCACCTTCGAGGTGTTGCACGGTCTTCCTGCGGGAGTCGACCATAACGGTCCCCTGAGCCTGAACAGCGCCATGCAGTGAGGCCAACGTACCCCAGGCAACAAAAATCGACCCAAAAATAATAATAATGGCAATTCCAGCCAAAATAACCTTTTTGGAACTGGTTTCTGCGTTTTCAATATGTGTCGGCAGTTTAGGCATTGGCAGCCTCCTTGTCAGCGCCACGCTGATTGGAAGGCGCTGAAGGAAGCGTGGGCTGCGGCTTGGACATCCGCTCAAGAACGGCGTCCCGTGGGCCATACAGCGCAAGCGCCCCATCCTGCATCAACAGCAGCCGGGAAACCTGACTTAGCAGCGAAAGCTTGTGAGTGATTACAATGGTAGTCACTTTCGCTTCTCTCAATTCACCTAAAGTTTTTATGAGGGCGGCTTCTCCTTCAGTGTCCAGATTTGAATCCGGCTCGTCCAGAACCAGCAGTGTTGGCGAGTCATACAACGCTCGGGCCATGCCTATCCTCTGCTTCTGGCCTCCCGAAAGCACGGTGCCCCCTTCACCAATTGGCGTGTCGTAGCCGTCAGGCATTGAAAGCACCATCTGGTGGACTCCAGTCTTTTGGGCAGCCGCGATGACCTTGCCGGAATCCGGAACACCCATGCGGGCAATGTTCTGGGCAATAGTACCGGGGAACAGTTCGATCTCTTGCGGGAGGTATCCGGTATGCGGACCTATTTCATCGCGGCTCCAGGAAGAGAGGTCAGCACCGTCCATCCGGACTATGCCTGCCGTCGGCTTCCAGATTCCGGTCAGGATCCGGGCCAGAGACGACTTTCCGGACGCGCTGGGCCCGATAATGCCGAGCGTGTCACCGGCCGAAAGGGTGAATCCGATGTTCTTGAGAATTGACTTGTTGGACTGGCGAATACCGAATGACACGCCTTCAAGCTGCAACTCCCCTTTTGGAGGTGGTAGCTGCATGTGGACCTGTTCATCAGGAAGCGACTTTACAAAAGCGCTGAGCCGGTCATAGGCCCCCCGGGCCTCTATCAGGCTTTTCCAGGAAGCTATGGCAGATTCAATCGGAGATATGGCACGGCCAAACAGGATCGTGCCGGCAATCATGACGCCCGAGCTGAGATTGTCCTGGATGACCAGGTAGGCTCCGACCCCGAGCATTATCGACTGCAGAGCCTGACGGAAGAAACGGGTAGCGCCGGAGATGATGCCAGCCCGGTTACTGGCAAAGCTCTGCAGTCCGATCGCCTCATGGTTAATCTCCCGCCAGCGTGCCAGCACTGCCGGCCCCATTCCCATGGCATTCACCGTTTCGGCGCTCCGCAGTGCCGTTTCAACCTGCCGGGAGGCCTTGCGCGCAGCAACATTGGCAGCATCAAGAGGCTCTCTGGTAGCCTTCTCGTTGATGATGGTAAGCAACAGCATGATGATGGCTCCAGCCAGGCTGACCCAGAAAAGCAGTGGATGCATTAAATACAGTATAAACATGTAGATCGGCAGCCAGGGGGCATCAAAAAATGCGAAAATACCGCTGCCACCCAAAAACTGCTTGATCGTGTTAAGGTCCCGCAGGCCGTAGGCGTATGAACTTACTCCCGGATTACCAGCCTTGCCAAGCATGGAGGAGAGCAGGAACGGTCCCCAGGCGGAGTCCAGAGCATTGTTTGATTTCACCAGCAGGCGGGAGCGCACCAGTTCCAGACAGCCCATCATGGCCAATGCAGCCAGCAGCAGAATCGTCATGACCCACAGGGTTTCGAGACTGCGGCTGGAAAGTACGCGATCATAGACCTGTAGCATGTACAGCGAAGGTGAAAGCAGTAACATGTTGATGAGAAGGCTGAAAACTGCGGCGGGGACAAAATAATGCTTCAGCAGAAAGGCACGATTCATGGGGATTCCTTTTTGGTCTTCAGGCGGCTGTCCGGATTGCAGCCCTTATCTTGCTGCCATAACTTTTGAGAACTAACAGATGGGTCGGCGTTTTGTCAACCAGCATCGTCAGACATCAAGCGAATGAAGCGATTGTAAGGAGCTGATTAACATGTTATGGTTGCGAAGCCAATATAGAACATAGATCCAGAGCCTGCTGAATAACCAGGTAAAACAAACAAAATGGCCGATCACATTCAGTATCGGCGCCGCAACATACATCCCGCCACAATCTGTTGACGAGCTGGTTCAAAAGACTGACGAACTGATGTATGCTGTCAAGCGCGAAGGCAAGAACAGACTTCTTCACATGGAGTTCGGGAGGGACGCCAATGGCTAAAGGAACTTTTGACGCGACTGGCCTGATCGCACCGCTGATGGTTCGTATTCCGCTGGGCCTGATTTTCATGGCTCACGGTTCCCAGAAACTGCTGGGCCTTTTTGGCGGGCAGGGACTGACCGGAACCTTCAATACATTTGAAACTAAAATGGGGATCCCGCCCATATTCACCCTGCTGGCTATTATTGCCGAGTTTGGAGGCGGTTTCGGGATTCTGGCCGGCTTTCTGACGCGTCTTTCTGCGGCCGGTATTTCGGCTGTCATGCTGGTGGCTATATACAAAGTCCACTGGATAAACGGTTTCTTTCTGAACGGCGCCTGTGTCGCCGGGCGTGGTCACGGCATCGAATATAACGTCGCCTTGCTAGGGATGGCGCTTTATCTGCTTGTCGCCGGAGGCGGCCGGTGGTGCCTGGACCGGTTGGTGTTTCGATCATAAAAAACAAGGCGGGCTTGCCCGCCTTTCGATTGTTTGCAAAGGAGTCATAACAGCGTGGAACAGTTCAACCGGGAAGAAGTAGAAAAACGCCGCACCTTCGCCATCATCAGTCACCCTGACGCCGGCAAAACGACCATTACCGAGAAATTGCTGCTGTTCGGCGGCGCCATACAGCAGGCCGGCGAAGTGCGCGCCAGAAAAAGCGCCCGGCACGCCACCTCTGACTGGATGGAGCTGGAAAAGCAGCGCGGCATCTCGGTCACCTCGTCGGTCATGAAGTTTGCCTACCGTGGCTGTGAGATCAATCTGCTGGACACCCCCGGACACAACGATTTTTCCGAGGACACCTACCGGGTATTGACCGCAGTTGACTCGGTTCTGATGGTAATCGACTCCGTCAAAGGCGTTGAAAGCCAGACCAGAAAACTGCTGGAGGTCTGCCGCCTGCGCCACACTCCGATCATGACCTTCATGAACAAGCTCGACCGCGAGGGTCAGGAACCGCTGGATCTGCTGGATGACATCGAGAAAAACCTCAAGATGCAGACCGCGCCTGTCACCTGGCCGGTCGGGATGGGCAAGCGTTTTCGCGGCACGTATCACCTGCATACGAAAGAGCTGATTTTTTTTGACGCCGAAGCGGACAACGGCACCGGGGAAATACTGACGGTAACCGGGCTTGATGACCCGCGCCTGGATGAGCTTCTGGGCAGCCAGGTGAACGAGCTGCGCCACGACGTGGAACTTTTGGAGGGGGCCGCCCATCCGTTTGACGAGGAAGCTTATCTGGCCGGCCGGCAGACTCCGGTCTTTTTCGGCAGCGCCATTAACACCTTCGGAATCCAGCAGCTTCTGGACGCCTTTGTTGAACATGCCCCGCATCCGCTGCCGCGCGAGTCAGTCAGCCGGGCGGTCTCGCCGTATGAAGAGCCGTTCAGCGGCTTTACCTTCAAAATACAGGCGAACATGGATCCGGCCCACCGTGACCGAATCGCTTTTTTCAGGATCTGTTCCGGCAAATTCACACGCGGCATGAAAGTCCGGCACGTCAGGCTGGGACGCGACGTCCAGATTGCCAACGCCACCATCTTCATGGCCCAGGATCGAACCAATGTTGAAGAAGCCTGGCCCGGCGACATTATCGGCATCCATAATCACGGCACCATCAAGATCGGCGACACCTTCACTCAGGGGGAGGAGTTGAAATTCACCGGGATTCCCAGTTTTGCACCGGAGCATTTCCGCAAGGTCCGTCTTTTGAATCCAATGAAGTCCAAGGCTCTGGAAAAGGGGTTGGTTCAGCTGGCTGAGGAGGGCGCCACCCAGGTCTTCAAACCGTTGATGGGTTCGGATTGGGTCATCGGAGCCGTGGGGTTATTGCAGTTTGAGGTGGTCATGCATCGCCTCGAACATGAGTACGGCGTAAAGGTTGCTTTTGAGCCTGTCAGCTACGTCACCGCCCGTTGGGTCAGCGGTGATAAGAAGCGGATTGAGGAGTTCGAGAAGAAGGAAGCCATGCATGTCTATATCGACGGCGAAGGCAAACTGACCTATATGGCTGGCAGTCAGTGGCGACTGGACAACACGATTGAGAACTGGAAAGGGCTGGAGTTCCACGAAACCAGTGAGCACAGTTAATCCAAAAATATGAAGACATTCACAAACCTGAGAGCAACCATAAACGCACTCCGGAGCATGCCTTACTCGCATTTTCCATTGATCATGCCGGGAGTTCATCCCTTGCTCGCGCCACTGATAATGTTTCGCCTGAAACGGAGGGGCTTTTCAAACTGCCGCGTCGAAGCAGTCAACAAGGGATTAGTCGTGTACGCTGACAAATGAGATCCGGGATGTAACTCCGGTTATTGAGCAAATAATCCATTCCCTGCTTGCATCTTCCACTGATTGAAGTGTAGAATCCGGCACCTGTTTTGACCCCCCATTCACCTGCGAGGCATCTAATGGCTTCACTCTACATCGTCGGCACAGGTCCCGGCGCCATTGAACATCTTACCGAAGCGGCCAGACAGGCCATAGCAATATCCGACACCATCATCGGTTATGACAACTACATAGATATGGTCCGCCCGCTGCTGGACGGCAAGCAGATTATTGCCACCGGCATGATGCAGGAAGTTCAGCGCTGCCGTGAAGCGATCACCCGCTCCCGCGCCGGAGAGTCGGTTGCTCTGGTCTCGGGAGGCGACTCCGGGATCTATGGCATGGCCGGACTGGTTCTGGAACTGATCGAGATTGACGCCAAAGATGCGCCGGATGCGCCTCAGCCGGACGTACGAATCATTCCGGGAATATCGGCCGTGCAAGCCGCTGCGGCACGGCTTGGCGCGCCACTGATGCACGACTTTGCCGTCATTTCCCTGTCCGACCTGCTTACTCCCTGGGATCTGATCAAGACCAGACTGCAGGCGGCTGCGCAGGCCGATTTCGTCATCGCCATCTTCAACCCCCGCAGCAAAAACCGCAGGACACAGATTGTCGAAGCGCGGGACATTATCCGCGCCCATCGTCCGGGCGAGACCCCGGCCGGCATTGTTCGCAACGCCTGCCGCGAAGATGAATCGGCGGTTGTAACCACGCTCGACCAGTTGCTTGATCATGAAATAGACATGTCCAGTATCGTGTTTATCGGCAACTCCAGCAGTTTTACGGATAGCCACGGACGCATGGTTACTCCCCGTGGCTACGCCGGCAAGTACGGTACCCCTGCGCAGCCGGTCGAAACGGTCGCCACGCAAGAACCGCTGCCGCAGCCGGGAGCGGCGATGTTTTGCGGAACCGCTTCCGATGTCGGTAAATCCGTCATCACCGCCGGCTTCTGCCGTTATCTGGTCAAACGGGGCCTGACTGTGGCGCCTTTCAAGTCACAAAACATGTCGCTCAACTCATATGTTACTCCGGAGGGGGGGGAAATCGGCCGCGCCCAGGCTGTACAGGCCCAGGCCTGCGACATAAACCCTCATACCGACATGAATCCGGTCTTACTGAAACCAAACTCTGACACCGGCAGCCAGATTATCGTCCAGGGCCGCCCGGTCGGGAACATGACCATCGCCGAATATGATGCCTACAAGCCTGAGGCCTTCATAAAAGTCCGGGAGAGTTTTGACCGCCTGCATGAGGCCTACGAGTTCATCGTTCTGGAAGGCGCCGGCAGTATTGCCGAAATCAACCTTAAAAACAGTGATATAGCCAATCTGAAGGTCGCCATGATGGCCCGCTGCCCGGTCATCCTGGTGGCAGACATCGACCGTGGCGGGGTATTTGCCCAGATTGTAGGCACGATAGAGCTTTTGGAACCGACGGAGCGGGCCTATATCCGCGGCATCATAATCAACAAGTTTCGCGGGGACCCGCAAATTCTGGCCCCGGGAATCGATTTCATCCGGCAACGCACCGGAGTTCCGGTAATCGGCGTACTTCCCTGGCTGCCGGATCTTAACCTGCCGGCCGAAGACAGCATGGTGCTTGGACAGCACTCCAAGGTTGTCAACATCATGACCGGGCATAAAAAAATCCATATTGGCATCCTGAAATTGCCGCGCATTTCCAACTTTACCGACTTCGATCCTCTGCTGGCCGAGCCGGATGTCCGCCTCAGTTATATCGAAACTGCCGATCATCTGCAGGATCTTGACATCCTGATAATACCGGGCAGCAAATCCACCATCGCCGACCTTTACTTCCTGATGGAACGCGGCATATATGACGAAATCAGGAAATTCAAGGGGCATATTGTCGGCATCTGCGGCGGTTTTCAGATGCTTGGCACGCGCGTGCTTGATCCGGACGGCATTGAGTCAGCAATCAAAGAGGCTCAGGGGCTTGACCTGCTTCCAGGCGAGACGGTCATCCTGCTGGAGAAAGAGACTCATCAGTCGCTTTTCTATCTTGATGAAGCCGGATTGGTTGTTGCGCCCGAATGTAACGGAGTCATGACCGGCTACGAGATTCACATGGGCAGCACAAAACTGGGCACTTCTGTCAAGCCGTTTGCCAGAATCTTCCGTCGCGGCGATACATCGGTGACGATTGAAGATGGCGCTGTTTCTCCGAACGGCAGGATATTCGGCACCTACATGCACGGCATTTTTGAAAATGCGCGTTTCCGGGAGATTTATCTGAATCGCATCCGGCTTGAAAAGGGAATGCAGTTGCGACGGGGCACCAGGAAACAACCTCAGAACGATCCCTTTGACCAGCTGGCCGGGCAGCTCGAAAAACACCTGGACATGCCGCTCCTTCTGACCATTTGCGGACTGGGCAGTGGTGCCCCCTGATCCGCAGGTGATAGCCCTGGCGCTGTTGCTGGACCTGATAATTGGAGATCCGCGCTGGCTTCCGCATCCGGTTTCCCTGATCGGACGCGTGATAATTTGGCTGGATCGCCTCCTGCGCCGCCCCTGGCTGGATCCGCATGCGGCGGGACTGCTGCTGATGCTGATAACGGCCGGCAGCGCTGCCGGAGTTACCTGGCTGCTCTTGAAGGCGCTCTCCGGTCTGCATCCGCTGGCCGGATTTGCCGGAGCAGTAATCATATCCTCAACTTGTCTGGCCACACGTTCCCTGCATATTGAATCTGCCCGGGTTGCAACTGCGCTGGCATCCGGCGATTTGCCGACAGCAAGGCGCTACCTCTCATGGATTGTCGGCCGCGATACCGATCAGCTCGAAGAGCCGGAAATCTGGCGGGCTCTTATAGAAACCGTCTCCGAGAATACTTCCGACGGCATTATCGCGCCGCTGTTCTGGCTGATGCTGGGCGGGCCGGTGGCTGCCATGACTTTCAAGGCGATCAGCACGCTGGATTCCATGGTCGGCTACAAAAATGAGCGATATCTGCATATTGGCATGGCCTCGGCCCGCATGGACGACCTGCTCAATTATATTCCGGCCCGCCTGACCGCCCTGCTGATTGCCGCTGCGGCGGCGCTGACAGGATATTCAGCATCCGGCGCCATACTCGTCACACGACGCGACAGACTAAAACATCCTTCGCCAAACAGCGGGCATCCCGAAGCTGCCGCTGCCGGAGCCCTGGGTGTCAGGCTGGGGGGGGCGGCCAGCTACGGCGGCGTTCCATCCTGGAAGGAGCATATCGGCAACCCGCTCTTGCCTACTGACGAGGGAGCCTATCGCGGCATGATCAAACTGATGTACGTATCCACAATTCTGATGGCAGCCGCCTGCATTTCGGGCGCCTTCCTGCTAAGGGGAATCCGTGTCTCTTTCTTATGATCATGGCGGCAACATATTCACCGCAGCACGCTCACTCGGCATAGCTCCAGGCGCTCTATCCGATTTCTCCGCCAGTATCAATCCGCTCGGTTTGTCTGAAATGGTCAGAGAAGCTATAACGTGCGCCCTGGACAGTCTGGTTCATTATCCTGACAGCAGCCACAGTGAGCTGAAACAGGCGCTGGCCAGATACCATAATCTGTCACCGGCAAATTTTGCCATCTCCAACGGGTCAACCGAGTTGATCTATTTTCTGCCAGCCATGCTGCCGGGCAAGAAAGCCCTGATCATCTCCCCCTCTTTCAGTGAATACGTCCGGGCGCTGGGCCAGAACCTGTGGGAAGTGCAGCATTTTATCCTTTCACCGGAAAGTAATTTCTCGATTGACATAGCCAAGCTGGAACAGGCCCTGGCCGGCGGCATTGATGTACTCTACCTCTGCAACCCCGGCAATCCCAACGGAACTCTTTACCCGCTGCGGCTGATCAAAAAGATTTATAATCTCTGCATCGCCTCCGGCACATTTCTGGCGCTGGATGAGGCCTTCATGGATTTCAGCGAAGAGGCTTCTGCCAAACGCTTTGTGGTGCGCAGTGACAGCTGCATC
>JACRCG010000054.1 GCA_016219145.1 Deltaproteobacteria bacterium
CGCCAAGCGTTTCCAGCGCCTGTTCGACCTTTTCTGACCAGATGGCTGCGTTGAGTCGCAGGCAGTTTCCATATTTGTCACCCAGGGTAAATATCTGGCCGGGAGCGATGCTGATTCCTTCCTTCAAGGCCGCTTCGTAGAGTTTTAGGGTGTCGATTTCTTCCGGCAGTTCGACCCAGATGACAAAACCGCCTTCCGGCCGGCTTACTCGCGTGCCAAGTGGAAAATGCCGGCCAACCGCATCCCGCATCTGGTTGACCTGGCGTGAATATATCCTGCTAATTTTTCGTATGTGATGGTCATACCCGCCATTGGTCAGAAATTCGGCCACGGCGAGTTGTGTCGGTGTGGCTGTCGCGATATTGAAAAGCGATTTCAGCTGGATAATCTTTGAGCGGAACCGCCCGGGGACGATCCAGCCGACCCGATAACCGGGCGCCAACGTTTTCGAGAATGAGGAGCAGTACAGCACCAGCCCCTTTTCATCATAACTCTTTAACGCCGTGGGGCGAACCGCGCCAAAGGCCAGGTCGCCATATACGTCGTCTTCAATCAGCGGGATTTCGTGTTTTGCCAATAACGTGACAAGCTCCCGTTTCTTCTCATCAGGCATCAGGCTGCCTAATGGATTGTTGAAATTTGATATGGCGATGCAGGCCTGAACCGAATTGTGTCTGATGGCATAGCTCAATACATCCAGGCTCATCCCCTCTCTGGGAGTCGAGGGTATCTCCAGAACCTTGAGACCCATCCACTGAATAAAATTAAGGAACGTGTAATATACCGGCGAACCGATTGCCACGGTGTCTCCCGGCCGGCAGATCGCCTGAAGCGACATAGATATGGCTTCTACACACCCGGAAGTGATGACAATGTCATCGGCTGACAGGGAGCATCCGGTACTGAGCGATCTTTTGGCAATCTGGGTCCGGAGCCGCTTGGTTCCCTTTGATGCTGAATATGAAACGCTCTGAACCGGAAAACGGCGTACCTCCGAAGCCAGTATCCTGTTCAGCTTGTCGGCCGGAAGCAGATCATAATTGGGTATGGCGCCGCCAAGGGGAACAAGTGTGGCGTCGGTGATATTCTTCATTACCCGCAAAGTGACTTCGTTTGCAATCACCGGGTGCGGAGTGACCTCTTCGGTCCGGATTTCTTTCGCTGGTCGTTCCCGGAGCTCCGGGATGGAGGATCTTACATAATACCCGGACTGCGGTCGCGCCTCTATCCGGCCGAAGTTTTCCAGATTGGCATAGGCCTCCATGACAGTATTTGCGCTGACCCGCATCTTCTGGCTCAAGTCCCTTATGGACGGCACCCGCTCCCCAACCCGGTAGGTGCCGTCGTCAATCATGCCGCATATTTTGGCTGCCACCTCTTCATACAGCAGCTTTTTACCGCTTTCCAACTGTCCGCTCGATTGCATGGCGCCTCCTGTTGTTCCGTATTTACCGCCATTTTACTCCAGCCAGCCGCTTGATACAGATGCAATTATACACATAATTGATGGTAGCAGTTTCGAAAAAATGAAACTGTTATCCAAAACTATCTCGACTATTGCGTCTGTATTTTTGAAAACAAAAAAACTAGATTGAGGACACGGTATTGGTTCATATCTCGTTTAGCAGAAAGGTGACCCATGGAAACCAGTAAACTTGCACATTACGGCCGCCGCACCGTCGGCATCCTGTTCGCCACCCAGAGCCTGTTTTCGGCGGGCTATGTCATGCTGTTCACCATCAGCTCCATCCTGGCGGTCAAGCTGGGAGGGAGCACGGCCTGGACCGGAGTTCCGATTACGATCATACTGGCCGGAGCGGCGCTGGGAGCCTGGCCGATCGGGCGGCTGATGGGTCGCCATGGCAGGCGGCTCGGGCTGTCGCTGGGGCAGCTGTGCGGGATCACCGGCTCGCTGATAGCGGGTACGGCAATCCTGTATGGCATGCTCGGTCTCTACCTGGTCGGACTGTTCTTTATCGGGATTGCGCGCGGATCGCTGGATATGGGGCGCTATGCCGCTGCCGACGCCAACCCGCCTCATCTGCGGGCGCGGGCGATCAGCCTGGTTATCTTCGGCAGCACGGTCGGCGCCTTTATCGGGCCGCCGATTTTGAAAGCGGTCAGCCGTTATGAACTGGCCCATGGCCTGCCGCCTATGACGGTGCCCTGGTTTGTGATGGCATTTGTGCTGCTGTTGTCCTTTGTTCTGGTCTTCGGATTCTTGAGGCCCGACCCTCTTGATATCGCAAAGCATCTCGCAGCAAAGGCCGGCACTCCTCATCAGGAGGCATCAAGCGGCCGCGACTACAGGGAGATCGTCAGCGACAGGCGCTTTATCCTGGCGGTCGGTTCAATAACCTGCGGGCATCTGGTGATGTATCTGATCATGACGGTCACCCCGGTATTCATGAATCAGTGCCACCATGCCATCACCTCCATATCATGGGTGATAGTTGCCCATATGTTCGGGATGTATGGCCTGTCATTCGCGGTCGGCTGGCTGATCGACAAATTCGGCTGTTCGGCAATGATCGTGGCAGGGAGCGTCATGCTGGTGGTGTCTTGCCTGATGGCGCCTGTAAGCAATGGAGCGCTCTGGCTGGCCCTGGTGCTTTTCCTGGTAGGGCTGGGATGGAACTGCTGTTTCGTGGCGGGGTCAACCCTGTTAAGCGAAATGCTGGCGCCGGTCGAACGCGGTCGTGTCCAGGGTCTGGTCGATACCCTGATCAACTTCGCCGCAGGGGCGGGCAGTCTCGGCAGCGGTTTCCTGTTCGCCGCGCTGGGCTTCAATGTCATGGTCTGGATCAGTCTGGCATTCTCGTTGATCCCTTGCCTGATCATCTGGCGAATGTCTGTTGCAGCTCAAGCTTCACCGCCTGTTCCCGCGCTGCCGGAACAGGTATTGGAATAATCCCGGAATTCAGATTTCAACCAACCAGAAAGGAGTCACACATGTCAGCTTTATTAAACACCAGAGAACGTGAACTTGTCGCAATCGGAGCCGCCCTGGCCAGTAATTGCGTACCCTGTATCGAATACCATATCCAGGCGGCCCGCAAAGTCGGCCTCTCGGATGCTGAAATCGAAGAGGCAATAGAATATGCCGATAAAATCAGGCGAGTACCGGCAGACAAGGTTATGGATGCAGCCAGATGCCAGCTTGGAAAGCCTGATGATGAGCCTAAAACAGCTCCGTCCCCCTGCTGCACTGCGGCTGCGGAGACAAAAACATGTTGTTGACATTGCCTTGATATCTGTTGAAATATCGGCGTTGGTTTTGTCGAAAGTTCGCTTAAACCAGGAGGTATTTCAATGAGTGAAATTTACAATTCACCAAAATGGTGGGGCAAGGGCCTTCTGTTCGAGAACTGCAACTGTCAGATGATCTGTCCAGCCCACCTCTCTTTCAAGCAGAGCTGCACGCTGGAGCGCTGTCTGGGGTACTGGGGAATCCGGTTCGATGAGGGTGCTTATGACGATGTCCGGCTGGACGGACTGATGGTGCTGATCCTTTGGGACAGTCCGCAGCGGATGTATGACGGGAACTGGACCGAGGGGATTTACCTGGACGAAAAAGCGGATGCCGCACAGCGCCAGGCGCTGGAGACAATCTTCAGGGGGAGCGCAGGCGGCCCCTGGGCGATCCTGTCAAAATTCGTGGGGACCTGGCTGGATACTCAGGTGGTGGCGTTCAGGTTTACGGATGAAGGACGTAAAAAGCAGCTCTCTGTGGATGGATTATTCGAGACGAAGATCGAGACGCTGCGCGGCCCGACGCCTGAGGCCGATCCGACGCTGACTAATCTCTACAATACCATTCATGGCCCGGTTCATGTTCTGGCCAAGGGTTCCTCCCGCTGCAGCGCAGCGCCATTTGCTCTGGCAACTGACAGCACCCATTCGCTCTATTCCACCTTCTCGTGGGAAGGGCCGTGAACGGCAGCAGTGATAAATATACCGCTTCGGCTTTGAGCGAACGCCTGCTGGTGGCTGGCGGATTGGTTGCCGTCTCGGCACTGGCCTGGGTCTATACCATCCGGATGGCGCGCAGCATGGGGGTGTCGGTGCATCCCGCCGCAGCGAAAGTGGGTCATGCTGCTCACCAGATGAGCGGGCATGATACCATGCATTCCGCTTTCACGCCGCATCTGGCAAACTGGGGAGCGGCGGAACTCTGGATGACTTTTGTGATGTGGTCAGTCATGATGGCGGCCATGATGCTGCCGACCGCCATTCCGATGGTGCTGGCGTTTGCAAGCGTAAACCGGCAGAGCGGAAAGAAGGGAGTCCTGATGCCGGTCGGGGTCTTCAGCGCCGGTTACCTTGGAGTATGGGCCGTTTTTTGTACAGGGGCCACTGCCCTGCAATGGGGGCTCCTGCGGGCGGCGCTGCTCTCGCCGCTAACCCTGGCGTCCGGCCCTCTGCTCGGCGGAGTGCTGTTGATACTGGCCGGAATATTCCAGTGGACCCCCTGGAAAGAGGCCTGTATGCAGAAGTGCCGCAACCCGCTCGGTTATCTGCTGACGCATTGGCAGCCGGGCCGTTTGGGGGCGTTCAGGCTTGGCAGCCGTTTCGGGATCTATTGTGTTGGGTGCTGCTGGCTGCTGATGCTGATCTGCTTTTCGCTGGGGGTCATGAACCTGGTCTGGATGGCGGTTTTGACGATCTTCATGCTGGTAGAAAAGATTTCTGCCGCCGGACGGACAATCAGCCGCGCGGCAGGAATAGTTCTGGCCATTTGGGGCGGGTGGATGATTATTTGCTGACCAGCTCTAAATTCTTATTGACATGTGCATTCGTGTGCATATATATTTGCCGCATGCAAAACAAACAGATAAAAACCAGAGAATGCTATGCCGAGGAGTTGGCGGCAACTCTCGAC
>JACRCG010000058.1 GCA_016219145.1 Deltaproteobacteria bacterium
CAACGGCAATGACTCCCGTCAACCTCGGTTTGCCTAAGGTCAGCGTTCCCGTCTTGTCCACCATTAAGGTGTCAATCTTGCGCATGGCCTCAATGGCCTCGGCATTTTTAAACAGCACCCCCATAGTGGCCCCCCGGCCGGCAGCCACCATAATGGACATGGGGGTGGCCAGGCCCAAGGCGCATGGACAGGCAATGATCAGAACGGAAACAGCGGCGACCAAGGCGGAAGCCAGGCGCGGCTCCGGACCGAAAAGATACCAGGCTGCGAAGGATGCCACGGCTATGGCAATGACGGCCGGCACAAAATAGCCGGCCACCTGATCAGCCAGTTTCTGGATCGGCGCACGGCTGCGCTGGGCCTCGGCGACCATCCGGACGATCTGCGCCAGCAGGGTCTCCGATCCCACTTTCCGCGCCTCCATGATGAGTGATCCCCTGCCGTTAATCGTAGCGCCGATGAGAGTATCCCCCGCCCGTTTCTCAACGGGCATTGGTTCGCCCGAAATCATCGATTCATCGATGCTGCTCGTTCCTTCCAGCACGACACCATCCACGGGCACCTTTTCGCCCGGCCTGATGCGCAGCCGGTCGCCTTTCTCCACCTGCTCCAGAGGAATATCAACCTCTGTGCCGTCGGCGTTGATCTTGCGCGCCCTTTTGGGGGCCAGTCCCAGCAGGGCCTTGATAGCCGCCCCGGTACGGCTGCGCGCCCCGAGCTCCATGACCTGGCCCAGCAGAACCAGGGTGACGATAACAGCGGCCGCCTCGAAATATGTATCTACCGTACCCTCAGCGCTCCGCATAGCTGCCGGGAAAATACCCGGTAAAAGAACAGCCGCCAGGCTGTAAAAATAAGCAACCGCCACGCCCAGGCCGATCAGGGTGAACATATTGAGGCTTTTGTTGAACACCGACTGCACGGCCCTGACGAAGAAGGGCCAACCGCCCCAACGGACCGCGGGTGTCGCCGCAACAAGCTCAAACCAGCCGAGCGTCCGGGCCGAGGCAACGTGCGTAAGAAGACGGCCGCCGGGCAGCATCTCCTGCATGGCAATGAATACCAGGGGAATAGTGAAGATGGCCCCGAAGACAAACCTTTTTTTCATGTCCCGGTATTCCGGGTTTTCCTCTCCCTCGTCTAAGGAGACAACAAGGGGTTCCAACGCCATGCCGCACTTGGGACAGGCGCCGGGGTGGTCCTGCACCACCTCGGGGTGCATAGGACAGGTATATTCGGTTAAAGTCCCCCTCTTTGGCAAAGAGGGATTAGAGGAGATTTTCATTGTACGCGCCTCCACGTTGAAGCATGCCGAATCTTGACCTGACAAGAGCTTTCTTTCTCACGGTTTATCTTTCGGCTTTTTCCGCCCTCTGGACCACCTCGCAGTTCCCCTCGATAATCCGGCGAAAAGCCCCGTCCGTCATTGCCCAGTCGATCACATCAACTTTGAAGGGAAGGTCGGACTCAGAGAAGGCATCCTGCAGTTTCGCCAGGCGAAGCACATCGAGAGGCTTGTCGGTGATGACGGCGAGGTCAAGATCGGAAAATTTTTTTACGTGGTTCCGGTGAAACCGCGAGCCAAAGATCCAAACCTCGTATTCCGACACATGAGACTTGAGAATTTCTTTAATGATTTCAAGATGGCGCGGTTCAACTTCGATCATTTGCGTGGATTTCTTTTTTTCAGTTCGCCGAAAAGAGCCAGGGCATCACCGTAAAAACGAAGCGCGGTTTGATAAACCTGTTCAGCTTTCTTTTCATCATAAGTGTGAGAAGTGATATTGCGCCGCTCGCGATACACAAACCAAGCCTCCGGATCGGCGATCAGCCCGCTGATTGCACCCTCCCGGATCAGGTCCTTAAATCCCAGAGTGTCGATCGTCTCCGGTGTCGGAGCATCGGCCTCCAACTGGCGTTTGAGCATCTTCCAGGACAACTCATAGGTGTATTCGAAGCGTTGAATGACGCTGTCCCGCAATTCCTCATCACCGGAAGCTGTCTGGGAGCGCTCAATGGCCCGGTGCAGACTGTTCAGGGCCTTTTCCAAACTTGACAGATCCAGACTCATGAAACACTCCTCTACAGCACTTTCCCTATTTTTACGGTTGCAAGGCCCATGTACTGTATTTCTTTAATAAGACATTACATTTTGACAGATGAGGTATAAGGAAATTCCGCTTGCCTGTCAATATGTTTCTGGGAAGACACCGAGCTGTACATGTGGCAGTGAGGATTAACCCGATTGCCGCCCTGTACGCCTCTGGAATTCAACCAGATTCTCGCGTTTGGCCGCGATGACATCATCTTCGGGTCCGTATTTCCGGATCAGTTTGTCGCACCGTTCCGGGTAGATGCTCGGGACTGGGGCGTTAACGATAGTGAGGACCGCGTCATGATCGAAGTTGATGCGAACTTCCCGCCGGCTGCTCGCAGGAATAACGGAAAGATCGGCAAATACGGCAGAGTTTACCAGATGGATACGTTCAGGATCGATGGTGTGACGGATGTTGTGCCATTCATCATCTTCAAGATTGCTTTCCTGAATGTAAACCAGCCTCCTTATTATGATAACCTCTGTCAGGGATTCCCCTCGCCGAATGCTTCCTGTTTGATGAGTAAAACTTTCCTCACGCCGGTGACGACGGCCCGTGACGCCTTTTCGGCCCCGGGCACAGGCGTGAAGTCGGTTCCGAGATTGAGTGTGTCCTTCACGCTC
>JACRCG010000063.1 GCA_016219145.1 Deltaproteobacteria bacterium
TGATCATGTTCATGGCCTTCTCGCTAGACCGAAAACAGGACAAGGTCAAGTCACTGTCAAAAGGCTTTCTCCCCTATATGGCGCTTCTGATGATTCTTATCGCCCTGCTGCTGAAACAACCGGACCTGGGCTCCGCCGTGACTCTCTTTCTGGTAGCTTTCATCATGCTCTTTTCAGCCGGTACGCGTGCCAGACACATCCTGTCGGTAATTCTGCTTGCCGTGCCGTTTTTCTACTTACTTGTGGTGAACGTGGAGTACCGTCTGCGCCGCTTCAAGGGTTTCTGGGATCCATGGAAGGATCCACTCGGCAGTGGTTATCAGATAATTCAATCTATGTTGGCTTTCGGCAAGGGTGGGTTGTCCGGGATGGGTTTGGGCAGCGGATTGCAGAAACTGTTCTACCTGCCCGAGGCCCACACGGATTTCATTCTGGCGGTGATAGGTGAAGAGTTCGGATTACTTGGCGTGACCGTGGTGATCGGGATGTTCTTTCTGCTGGTTCAGCGGGCCTTCTGTATTGCTATGGCGGCTCCGGATATTTTCGGGCGGTTTCTGGCGCTGGGAATTGCCGGATTATTCGGTATCGAGGTCATAATCAACATGGGGGTGGTAACCGGGATGCTTCCCACCAAAGGCCTGGCCCTGCCGTTTCTCAGCTATGGCGGCAGTTCTCTTGTGGTCAGCCTGTTTGCGGTCGGGATCCTGCTCAATATCTCATCCGGTTTGCATCTGCCGGGCAACCTGCAGTTTCCAGCGAGAAAGCAAGCTCCGATCAAAAAAAACGCCGCTGGAGGCGGCGTTTTCTGTGTCTTTATAGCAATGAAGCCGTCAGGCTTTCGCCACTGAAACGGTCACCGGGAAGGAGCCCGATTCCGTAAGCAGATTCAGGTGCGGCTCCCGGAAATGCGACGGAACGAACAGTGTTCCGCTCTGCAGGCTGCCTGACAGGCGCGCTTTCAGTCCGACACTGCCTGCATCCGTGGTCAGTTTGACAAAGCCCCCCTGACTGACTCCAATGGCAGCGGCATCCACACCGGAAATTTCCACATAGGCCTCGCCCGACACCAGCATGTTACTGTCCGACCAGGACGTCATGGAGCCGTTGTGATGCAATACCGGCCCGACTGTCAATGAGAACTGACGAGTAGCCTGCTCCGGGAGGAGCGGTGCCAGTGCGGCGAAAAGCGCCTTGCCGGTGCGGTTTTTCATACGCCCCATCCGGCAGCCGTCGTGATCACAGGTTTCACTGTAAAGACCGCTCAGGCTGGTGATCTCATGATGCAGCTTTTCGGCAGAGCGGGTTGAAACGGCGGCGTTCGTCATCATTTCCTGCAACTTCAGCAGAATGTCGGCGTCGCTGCGCGCCTCTCCGGCGGGCTTTACAGCGGCTTTGAAACATTGTACGCGATTATCGATCGATGTGAACGAACCGGCTTTTTCTGCGCCGGTTGCCGCCGGCAGCACGACATGCGCCAGACGAGCCGTATCAGTCAGGAAAACATCCTGCACGACCAGCAGATCCAGTTTTTGCAGGGCCTGCATAGTGCGGGTGCGGTTCGGAAGAATATGCAGCAGATCACTGCCCATGATGTAGAGCGCCTTGATCTCTCCCTTTTCGATGGCATCTATGATCCGGAACAGATCCTTGCCGGACTGAGCGGGAACGGTACAGTTCCAGGCGGATCCAAAAGCGGCGGCAGCATGCTCATAGGTATGGTAGCCGGGCAGGTATTCGGGGCAAACCCCCATGTCCAGCATGCCCTGGGTGTTGTTTTTTTCATCCAGCGGATATATTCCGCCCCCTTGAGGAGCAGTGGCGCCGGTCAGCAGCGCCAGGTTTATGGCACCTGCAACGGCATTTTTCATATCGGCTGACCTGATTACATCAAAACCGTAGATGACGGCGGTACAGTCGCTTCTGACAAGTCGGGCCGCTTCACGCAGCTGATTCTCCGAAAGGCCGCTGATCTCTCCGATCTGCTGAAACGAAAGGGCCTCAAGCGATGCTTTCAGTTCGTCCAGCCCCTGGGCCTCGACAGTCGGAAGCAGCCCGCTTTCCACCCCCTCGGCCAAAAGCGCCTTATTGAGACCAGCCACCATCCAGGCCTCACTGCCGGGACGACACTGCAGAAAAGCGTTTGCATACTTGTTCATTGAGGTGGCACGGCTGTTCGCCAGCACCAGCCTGGCATCATTTTTTGTTGCCGCCTGGATGACGCGGTAGGCAAATCCGGCCGATTCAGCCTTGAGATCAGCTCCGATTACAATTATCGCAGCGGCCTTCTCGATGGCGTCCATACTATTGCTGCCGCCGCTGTAACCCAGCATCTCCCACTGGATCACCTGCGAGGGGAGGTATCCCAGGCGGGCTTCGGAGTCAATGTTGTTGCTTCCCAGCACCGACCGGAAAAACTTCTGGAACAGATAATTCTCCTCGTTAGTAGCCCGGGGAGAGCCGATACCGGCCATGGCATTGCCGCCAGCGACGCTGGAGAGTTCCTTGAGCCCGGCAGCGACGTTTTCCAGGGCCTGATCCCAGGATACTTTTTGCTGTTCGCCGGAGCCGTTCTTCAGCAGCGGCGAAGTCAAGCGCCCGGAGGAGTTGAAGGCGGCATAGCCGAAACGGCCGTTGATGCAGAGATTGCCTTTATTAAAGCCGTCATCGGAGCTGGTGACCCGCTCTATGCGACCGTTGCCGGCATGGTACTCGATCTCGCAGCCGGACGAGCAGAAGGCGCAGATGCTTTTGGTCACATCAAAGGTCCAGGGACGCCCACGAAACTTGAAGGGCTTGCTGATCAGCGTACCGGTCGGGCAGGCGTTGACGCAGTTGCCGCAGAAATCGCAATCCAGCGCTTCGCCGGTGATGGTATCGATGATGGTGCGGTCGCCGCGGTCAACAATCTCGATCGCTTCCCTCCCAACAACTTCGCGGCAGACCTTGACGCATTTTTCGCACAGAATGCAGCGGTTCGGGTCGCTCTCCAGCAACTTCCAGTCATAACGGATCGGCAGTCGCTCCAGATCGGCGCCGTACTTGTTCTTGTCAACTTTAAGGCTATAGCAGCTGTCCTGTAGGTCGCACTCCCCGGCAGCATCGCAGATCGGGCAGTCCAGTGGGTGATTGACCAGCATCAGCTCCAGTGTGCGCTTGCGGGCAGATTCAAGCTCGGGCGAGCTGGTGGTGACCGTAATGCCGTCCTTGACCGGCGTGTTGCAGGCGGTCATGAAACGCTCGACACCTTCAACCTTGACCACGCATATCCGGCAGGCGCCGGTGGTTGAAACTTTTTTCAGCCAGCAGAGGGTCGGAATCTTGATCCCCAGCTCAAGAGCGGCCTCTAAAATAGTGGCGCCGGCAGGCACCGTCACCTGTTGGCCGTCAATGGTCAGTGTTGCCGTTGTGTTCTTTTCGCTGGTTTCTGTATGTGCCATGCTCTTATATCTCCAGTAAAATTATCTTCAAATAAATCGTACGGCGGAAAAGCCGGAACCTAAGGAATAAATCAAAGGCAATGGAACGCGGATCAAATCTGATTTTAGCGGATTATCACGGATCAGACAAAACATAACGTTTGTTTTTTATCTGCGAAAATCCGTTAAATCCGCGTCATCCGCGTTCTATTGCAGTTCCAGCTTTGCTCATACGGCTACCATCGCCATTCTATAGCATCTGAGACAGCGGTCTGCCTCAGCCTGGGCCGTACTGTCGGCAAAACCAAGCTCAACCTCATTGTAGTTCCCCTTGGCCGCACGGGCCTTGCCGTGAACCTCTTTCTGGTTGGCGCGCTCGGCAGAGGCCAGCCACGGCACCTGTTCGCCCTTGTCATACACGCCCAGATAGGTCAGCAGGTCATCAAAAATATCCTGCTCGGACAGATAGGCCTTGCCCTCTTCCAGCCAGCGCTGGATCACCAGTGCGGCACGGTGGGCATTACCGATACAGGCGACAACCGTCAACGGGCCGATTTCGGCGTCTCCGCCGGCAAAAACTCCTTCGCAGTCGGTGATCAGCGAACGGGAAAGCATGTTGCCCATGCCGTCTTTGAGATCTTTTCCGGCGGCGTCTTTCAGAGGCAGATACTTGGTGACGACCGTGTTCCACTTGGTAATGTCGATGCCCATATCGGGCGGGATAAAGCCCAGATCCGGATCCTGGCCGATGGCCGGGATGACGGTGTCACATTCAACGATAAACTCGCTGCCCGGGACCGGTTCGGGCCGGCGACGTCCGGATGCATCCGGCTCCCCCATGGCCATCCGCACACACTCAACTCCAATCACCTGCTCGTTGGCATCCACCACAATCTTTGTGGGGAGTACCTGGAATTCGAAACGGACCCCCTCTTCATCAGCGCCGTCAACTTCCCATACATCAGCCGGCATTTCCTTGCGGGAGCGGCGATACAGCAGAATCGACTCTTCGGCACCTTCACGCAAAGCGACCCTGACGCAGTCGATAGCGGTATTACCGCCGCCGACCACGCAGACCTTTTTGCCCATACCGGTCGGACGCCCCAGATATGCCTCACGCAGAAAGTCGATGCCGCCGGAGAGGAAGCCCTTGTAGCCTTTGTCCTCCCCCTCCACACCCATCGGTTTGGAGCGGTGCGCCCCGGGTGCCAGAAAAACGGCGTCATACTGCTGTTTCAGCTCTGGCAGGGAGATATCCTTGCCGACACGGGTGTTGTATTTGATCTCGGAACCAACCGACTCGATGATGTCCACATCGCGCTGCAGGATCGGGCGCGGCATGCGGTAGGCCGGGATGCCGACTGCGATCATGCCGCCGCCGTACCCTTCGGGCAGGGCTTCATAAATGGTTGACCTGTACCCTTCCAGCCCCAGGTAGTAGGCGCAGGCCAGTCCGGCCGGGCCGGCGCCGACGATGGCGACCTTTTTGTCTTTGGCCGGCTTGGGCTGCATGGGGGGAGTGATGTTGTGCTGCCATTCATAGTCCGAAGCGGTACGCTTCAAGACCATGATATTGATGGCATCATCCACGTTCTTGCGGCGGCAGGCCGTTTCGCACGGGTGCGGGCAGACCCGGCCGCAAACAGCGGGCATCGGCATATTCTCACGGATGGTGGCCAGAGCTTCCGCATACTGGTAGTTCTTGATTTCTTCAATGTATTTGGGGATGTCAATATGTGATGGACACTTGTCCATGCAAGGAGCGGTAATCTTGTGGATGTAATCCGCTTTCTCGGTATTGGGGCCGCAGGCGCTGTTGATATAGGCCAGAAAATCGGCCCGAAAATGTTGTACGGCGTCAAAGACCGGCACCGTGGCACTCTGACAGAGAGTACACTTGCAGTTTTTCAGCAGATCGGTCAGATCACCAACTGTATCCAGATCAGCATCCGATGCTTTACCTGACAGCACATTCTGGAGCAGATCCATCAACACTTTTGTCCCTTTTTTGCCGGGCGTGCATCTGCCGCAGCAGTAGAGGGTCTGAACCCGCTTCATATATTCGGCGGTCATGACCGGCACATCTACATATTTGTCAAACAGAATAATGCCGTCCCACCCCATGAATGCCCGCAGAGGGCGCTCTCCATCAAAAGCTGCCGGCAAGCGAAAACTGACGGCCTGCGGCTCGCCCGAAACATTCCTGTTATCGACGACATTTCTGCCCCACGTGGAAAAGACTACCTGTGCCACACAAACCTCCGAAAACCCACCCTGGGGATTACAGGGCTAAGTACTTGCAATTATTGGATAATTTTACTAACGACAATTGTATACAGTATGCATGATTATCACAATAACCCCCCTGAAATCAAGGGAAAAAGTGCGAATATCTCACTCTGGTTTCAACCACTTTTACCTTTGTACCACCATGTGCTATATCTGTTCCCGCAACACCAATCACACCAATACGGAGATCATCTGCTATGACAACTAATCCTGATTTGGCCGAAGCATTCCGCTCACTCTATGAAACCAATATGGGGATCAGGGATGGCGAGCGCGTACTGATTTTCAGCGACACCATCCGGGCGGATGAAACTGTTTCCGCCAGTGACCATGACCGCCGGACCCGGCTTAATGCCACCGCCCGTGAAGTGGCGGCATTTGCCTTCCATACCTATGGCAACGGGGCCTTTGTCGAGTTTCCTTCGACCCCGGCCTCGGGGGCAGAACCGCCACTGGAGCTCTGGCAGGCCACCTTCGGCCGCGCTACTGTTGCAGCGCTGGAGGAGGCAGCTATTTTGACAAAACTGCTGAACAAGTCGGCTTCACCTGATGAACTGGCTCTTGCCAGAGAGATTGTGCTGGAGCGAAAAAGCGACGTGGCTGACATTATCATCGCCCTCTCCAACAACTCCACCAGTCACACCCGCTACCGGGCTCTGGCATGTGCCGCCGGATGCCGCTTCGCCAGTCTGCCGCACTTTGACCCGGACATGTTTCACACCTCGATGAAGGTTGACTGGAATGCGCTGGCCGTCCGTACCGCCGAGCTGGTCAAAGTAATCAACCAGGCCGCATGGATCAGGGTGACCAGTCCGAACGGGACCGACATGATGATCTGCAAGGAGGGGCGCCGGGCCGAAGGAGATGACGGCCTGCTGACCGCCCCCGGAAGCTTTGGCAATCTTCCGGCCGGAGAGGCCTATCTGGCGCCGCTGGAAGGCAAGAGCCACGGCGTGATGTTTCTGGAATGGGGACCGACCCGCAAGCTGGATGAACCTTTGCGGCTGACCGTGGAGAACGGTGTGGTTGCAAGGATTGACGGCAGTGACAGCCATCGCCTGAAACTGGAAGGGAAATTCGTCGAAAACGCCAACTGCCGCAATATCGCCGAACTGGGCATCGGCACCAACGACAAGGCCAGTCGCCCCGACAATGTTCTGGAAGCCGAGAAAATCCTCGGCACCATTCATATCGCCCTGGGTGATAACACCGGTTTCGGCGGCACGGTCAGCGCCCCCTTTCACGAGGATTACGTATTCTATCAGCCGACGTTGACAGCCATTATGGCAGACGGGAGTGAACAGGTGGTTATTGATGCGGGGGAGTTGCGTATCTAATAAGGGGCGGTGTTTGCGTTTACGGTTGCCATTCGATCAATTGGCGGTTCATGTCCAGGCGATGAGGAAAATCGGCCAGAAAATTCATCCCCAGCAGCCCATCGTAGCTTCGGTCAGGGCCGCTGGATGGCATGATTGAAACCTCGGCGCTCTGCTTCATCTTTGGCCCGACAGCTATATTGTCTACATGCGCCTGGAACGTCTGAACGACCCTGCCGTCTGCTACTTGTGCCATGCGGCGCTGTGTGCTGTCCGGCTTGATGCCGAGCCGGTTTGCCAGAGTGGTCGAAAGCGTAGTGATGCTGGCGCCGGTATCGAGCAGCATCCAGGCATCAACGGTGGTGTTGCGGTAGCTGAAACTGACCGGCACCAGCACCTGGTTGTTTCTTATCCTGACCGCCGTTGTTTTGCTGTCTCCGGAAAAATCTGACTCGGTAATTCTTGCCTGCTTGCGGTATTTCGGCGGAATTTTGCCCAGATCGTCTACCATTACAACAGTTCCGCTTTGATCAGTGTATTGAAAGAAATCGGCCCGGGCGGTCGGCAACAAGCCTGGCAGGACGAGCAGTGGCAATGTAACGAGACACGTGGTCAAAACGTTCACACAATTCATAATTTCCCCCACTCCGTAAAAATGCTCTCACAGTACTCTTGCGAGCCTGAACTGTCAACGAAACCCGACATGACAGACGTGCCACTAAGAGCTCGGCATTACCTTGTCAGCAGTGTGCCATTTCTTGCACACCTCCAAAAAATAGTGTATATTGTTCAAACTCATGGAACCGATCGTAACCTACAAAGAGCGCTGCCGCCGCTGCTACTCCTGTGTTCGCAGCTGTCCGGTCAAAGCCATCAAGGTTGATCAGGGTTTTGCCCGGATCATGTATGACCGCTGCATCGGCTGCGGTAACTGCCTGAGTTGTCCGCAGAATGCCAAGGTCGTTGTTGACCGTATGGTTAAAACCCAGGAGATGCTTGCTTCGGGCGCCCCGGTAGTGGCGGTTCTGGGATGTTCTTTCCCGGCATTTTTTCATGCGCTGCTGCCGGGACAGCTGGTTGCCGCATTGAAGAGTCTAGGCTTTTGCGAAGTACACGAGGGCGCTTACGGAGCCCGCATGATTGCCGGCAGCTATCGCGACGCAATACAGAGCAGCGACAGGCCGCTGATTTCATCACACTGCCCCGCCGTGGTTGATCTGATTGAACGCCACTACCCCAAGCTGGTGCCCAATGTCATTCCGATCGTATCTCCGATGATCGCGATGGGGCGCTTTATCAAAAGCATTCTTGGAGAGAGTGCTAAAGTAGTCTACCTCAGCACCTGCATTGCGGCGAAATTCGAAAAGCAGGCCGAGGCGTCCGGCGCTGTTGATGTTGTCTTGACGTATCAGGAAATTGACAAACTATTGAAAAACAGGGGCATCACCCCTTCGCATATGTCTGAGATGCCCTTCGATGGCCTCGATCCCGGCTCCGGCCGCCTTTTTACTCTGGCCGGCGGCCCGCTAAAGGTGTTCGGCATAGAGACCGATTTTCTGGATACCGAGATTGTCTGCGCCGAGGGGGAGGCGCACATCGTCGGTATTATCAAGGATCTGGCTGCCAGCCGTATTTCGCCATCTTTTGTAGACCTCCGTTTCTGTGATGGCGGATGCATAGACGGACCGGCCCGCGATAAGGACCTCAATACCTTTTTCAAACGAAAGCTCGTCGTTCAACATAATAACAACAGCAGCAAACTTCCCTATGATACCGCTCCACACTACAGTTCTTCCGCGCTGATGCCGGATCTCGGCCGCTCCTACTCGGACAAATCGCGCAAGCTGGCCACTCCCGGCAAGGATGATATCAAGCGCATCCTGCACTCGACCAACAAATTTGCCCAGGGGGATGAGCTTAACTGCCGGGCCTGCGGCTACAACAGTTGCAGGGAACACGCAGTGGCTGTTTTTCAGGGGCTGGCTGACATAGAGATGTGCCTTCCTCACAATATGCAGCTGATCGAGGAGGATCGCGGTCGCCTGATGCAGAAGTATGAACTGGTCCGGCGCGAACTCGATCGGCAGGCGGGAGACGATCTGATTGTAGGCAACGACTCCGGCATTCAGGAGGTCATGGAACTGATACGGCAAGTCGGACCGACCCCTACGATGGTGCTGATACGGGGCGAAACCGGGACCGGGAAAGAGCTGACCGCCCGCGCCATTCACCGCCAGAGTCTGCGAAACGACAAGCCGCTTATGACTGTCAACTGCACCACTATTACCGATTCCTTACTGGAAAGCGAACTGTTCGGACATAAAAAAGGGGCTTTTACCGGGGCCGTCTCGGACAAGAAAGGGCTTTTTGAGGCAGCTAACGGCGGTACTATTTTCCTGGATGAAATCGGGGACATCACCCCCAAACTGCAGGCGGAATTGCTGCGTGTTCTTGACATGGGTGAAGTTCGGCCCGTCGGCGGTGTCAACGCCAAACAGGTGGACGTGCGCCTGATCGCCGCCACCAACAAGGACCTTGAGCAGGGCGTGCGTGAGGGGTGGTTCAGGGAAGATCTGTACTACCGGCTGAACGTTTTCTGCATTGTTCTTCCTCCGTTGCGTGAGCGGGTCGAATCGATCCCTGAACTGGCCCTTCACTTTATTGAGAAGGCCCGCAAAAAACTGAACAAGACCATCGACGGTATCGAAGAGCGAGCCGTCAAAGCCATGCAGCACTATCCCTGGCCCGGCAACATTCGCGAGATGCAGAACATCATCGAGCGTTCTGCCGTGCTGACAAAAGTGGGCATTATCCGCTTGGAGAACCTGCCGACTATCTTCACCGATACCTATGAAGCCTGCCATGACGAGAATGTCAGCCGGCGGCGCGTCTCTTTCAAGGCCGAGCGTGAGCGTCAGGTAGTGCGTACCGAGAAAAACATCATCTCACGCTATCTTGAAGAGACCGGCGGCAATGTGGCCAAGGCCGCCCGCCTCGCAAATGTCCCCCGCCGCACATTTTACCGCCTTTTGGAAAAACATGGCATTGATGTGCTGCGCCCCAAACCCGCCTCAAACCCGAATATCTGACACACTCTGCCGCCTCGGATAGACCTGCCAAACCAATTTGAATCAGCATTCTAATATTGTGTATACTTTTAGCCACACATGTGCCAATAGCGGCACACTATTCGCCAAGCCAGGTTGCAAACCATTTCAATAAAGTTTTTAACCGCCTGTTATTATTATGGTGTATTTTTATTGAGCGATTTGGCACGGTATTAGCTTGTGTATACATCAAGTCCGTACACACTCATACGCAGCAAACAATACAAATATCCGGGGGAGAATTACAATGGGAAGAATGAGAGAAAACCCGCGCTACAATGTTATTTCGATGAGGATCAGCGACGAAGAGCGCAGTCACCTCGAAAGCCTGATGAATAAAACTCATAAAAGCGTGTCGGATGTGATGCGTGAAGCGATGGATTATTTCACGGCTCACTACGACCAGGGCGCCATGGACCGGAAAGCGGCGTAACCGGCCATACAGCTTTCAACAGCAAACGGCGGGGCAAAAACTTCCCGCCGTTTGCTGTTGTGCCTCAGTTAATCATGATTTCAAACTGCTCCTGGTGAAAGCCGGGCTTGGCGCGAACCGTAATACGTTTTTTGAACTTTTTCTCCAACTCCTCCAGACCTCTCCGCTCCTCATCATACAAAAGATCCGCCACAAGCGGGTGCACAGTGACAGTCGCCTTGGTGCCGCGAATATCAAGCATCTCCCGGCGCAATTCCCTGAATATCTCATGACAGATGGTGGTTTTTGACTTGATATAGCCGCGCCCCTCGCAGTAGGTACACGGCTCGCACATCATGCGGCCGATACTCTCCCGCACCCGTTTTCTGGTCATCTCGACCAGCCCGAGTTCCGAGATCTTGAGAATATTGGTCTTGGATTTGTCACTCTTTAAAGCCTCTTCCAGCGCTGTAAAGACCTTCTCGCGATTGACCTCTTTTTCCATGTCGATAAAGTCGATGATGATGATTCCGCCGATATTGCGGAGACGCAGCTGATAGGCGATCTCTTTGACCGCCTCCAGGTTGGTCTTCAAAATGGTGTCTTCCAGGTTGTGCTTCCCGACAAAGCGCCCGGTATTGACATCAACGGCTGTCAGCGCCTCGGTCTGCTCTATGATGATGTAACCGCCCGACTTGAGCCAGACTTTCCTCCCCAGCGCCCGGCTGATCTCGACTTCAAGCCCGTAATTGTCGAATATCGGCTCCTCGTCGTCGTAAAGTTCAATTGCATATTTGCGCTTGTCCGCAAACGTCGAGATAAACTGGACAATACGGTCGTGATCCGTTTTTGAATCAACCACAATCTTGTCTACCTGCTCGGTCACGATATCACGCACTACCTTCTGGACTACATCCAGGTCGGAGTGCAGCAGTGACGGCACGGCGGCCTTATCCTTGCGCTTGGCTATCTCCTCCCAGAGCGTGGTAAGGTACTTCATATCCGCGATCAGATCTTCTTCGCTTTTCCCGTCGGAAACCGTCCTTACGATGTAACCGGAGCCGGGCTGCTTCAGCCGCTCAACGATCTCCCGCAGCCGTTCGCGCTCTTCTTCGTCCTCAATCCGCCTCGAAATCCCGATATGATCGACCGTCGGCATATACACAAGGTGCCGACCCGGCAGCGAGATGTGTGAAGTTATGCGCGCCCCTTTTGTGCCGATCGGCTCCTTGGAAATCTGTACCAGCAACTCCTGTCCTTCCTGGAGCAGATCCTCGATCGGGTGGAGCGGGCGAAAATCGTTGTGGCCGTTGGATTCCTGATCGCCGTTGGAGTCATCCTCCTTTTTACGGCCGTCATAAAGCAGCGACTCATACTCTTCTATGGCATCGAAAACATCTGCCACGTACAGGAAGGCGGCCTTTTCCAGCCCGATATCCACAAATGCGGCCTGCATGCCGGGCAGCACCCGGATAACCCGTCCCTTGTAAATATTGCCCACAATACCTTTTTCACGACTGCGTTCGATGTAAAGTTCGGCGATGGTGCCGTTCTCGATCAGCGCAATGCGGGTTTCGTGGGAAGCAGCATTAATAACCAGTTCGGCTCCCATGGTGTTCTTCTCCGTTCAGTAATTTTTAGGCAAAAAGATTATCTGGCCGGTCAGACTACTCTGACCGGTCAGAGGAATTTATTACGATACCTGTTTGAATATGACTTCCAGTTTCTCGACCAGGATGTCATCCCCTTTAAGCGCCTCATCACCCGTGATGGCCCGGGCAAACTCTACCGGCTTGCCCCGCCGTGCGACCAGTTCAAAGGTGTGGCGATCGACCGCAAGTGAAACCGTCTCACTCCGCAGGTCAACACTCTGGGTCTGTCCCTTTTTAGTACGTTGTATGGCAAAGGAGTCATGTGCCAAAAATTGCACACATTGCTTTGACAACTCTTCCGGATCAGCGCCAGCAACGGTAATGCGATAACGGGTAGCATCTATCAGGGTGGAGATGGATGGTGATTTGACGTCAACTTCCTCAGACTCCAGGATGCTCAGCCCTTCCGGCAGCACCGCATTCAGACGCGCCTGCACCTCCCGGGCTGCAATACCGGAAGCTACAAACATGTCCATGTACTCCGCCTGTGACTCGACCCCCACCGATGTTGCCGTTCCGAACGAGAAGCGCGGGTGGGGGTGAAAACCGAGCGAAAACAGGATCGGCACCTCTCCCCGGCTGACAGCGCGGGTAAATACGGTAATCAGCTCAAGATGGCTCAAATAACGCATCACTCCGGTTTTTGAAAATCTGAGGCGCATCCTGGCTGCGACCGGCTCATCCACACGGAACTCCGGCCGCACCGGCATGTCTGTTTTAGTGGAAATCCGGTTTGACACAACACTGAAATCGCAGACGCCGCAGGCGCCGCAACTGCCGTCGCGGCAATCAGTGGTGGCCGCCTCGGCCAGAGCCCGCTCACGCTCCGAGAGCAGAAAATCGCGGGTTACACCGCAGTCCAGATGATCCCAGGGCAGAATTTCATCCAGCAGCCGCTGTCGCAGATACCACTCCGGCTCCACTCCGCAATCGGCAAAAGCCTGTAGCCATTTCTCAAGCCTGAAATGCTCACGCCAGCCGTCAAAACGGCAGCCCAGTTCGACGGCCCGGGCCAGAACCGGCGCCAGACGACGGTCGCCTCTGGCAAAAACCCCTTCCAGGAAAGAGAGCGGAGCATCCTGCCATTTGAACCTCAGCTTGCGCTTTTTCAGATCGCAGTGCAGCTGGTACTGAAGATCGGTGGTTTCCTGCATCGAAATCTGCGGCTCCCACTGGAAGGGGGTGTGAGCCTTGGGAACAAAAGTGCTGACGGCAACATTGACATCACCGCCAACACCGTTGCCCTTGGCCTGATCCTTGACCTGACGCGCCAGCGTTGCAATCTGGGCGATATCATCAGGCGTTTCGCCCGGCAGTCCGATCATGAAGTATAGCTTGATCAGCCGCCAGCCGGCCTTGTAGATACTGGCGGCCCCTGAAATCAGATCCGCCTCGGAAATACCCTTGTTGATGACGCGCCGCATCCGGTCGCTGCCCGCTTCCGGAGCCAGCGTGAAACCGGTCTTGCGGACTTTTTTTATCTCCTCGATCAGCTCATCCGACAGGCTCCCGACCCGCAGCGACGGAAGCGAAACCGCCACCCGCTCCTCGGCGTAACGGGCCATCAATTCCGTAACCAGCGGGGTGACGCAGGAGTAGTCGCCGGTTGACAGAGAAAGCAGCGATATTTCGTCATAGCCGGTGGCCTGGAGCGTTTTGTCGATCAGGTTCAGAATTGTTCCGGGAGAGCGTTCGCGCAGCGGTCGGTAGACGTAACCGGCCTGGCAGAACCGGCAGCCGCGCGTACAGCCCCGGGCAATTTCCAGAGCCACACGATCATGGATGGTCTTCATAAACGGAACTACCGGGGAATCTGGATAGGGGGCCGAGTCCAGATCGGACAGAAAACGCCGCCTGACCGAAGAATAGCCGCTCTTGAGGGCCTTTATCCCGGAAAGTGTGCCGTCGGGATGATACTGCGGCTCAAACAGGGAAGGGACGTAAACACCTGCGATCGCCGTCAGCCGCTCCAGCAGTTGAGCCTTGCTTTCTCCGGCCTTTTTTGCCGCCAGTACCGCCCGGGCAATCTCCAGTATGGCCTCTTCGCCATCACCCAGCAGAACCGCATCGAAGAAAGGGGCCAGAGGCTCGGGGTTATAGGCACAGGGGCCACCGGCCAGGATCAGCGGAAAGGTTTCGTCACGATCTTTTGCCAGGAGCGGAATAGCGCCAAGGCGGAGCATATTGACTATGTTGGTGTAGGAAAGCTCGTACTGCAGGGTAAAGCCGATTATGTCACAAGCAGCCAAAGGAGTGGCCGTTTCGAGCGTAGCCAACGGCGCACCGGCGGCGCTCATCTGCGCTTCCATGTCCGGCCAGGGCGCAAAAACCCTTTCAGCAGCGATCCCGTCTACAGCATTCAGGACATGGTACAGAATCCGCAGCCCGAGATGGCTCATGCCGACTTCATAGACATCCGGAAAGGCGAGGGCAAAGCGCAGATCAGCCGCATCCTTGCGGATGGAACCCATTTCACCCCCCATGTAGCGGGCCGGTTTTTCTACAGCAAGGAGATTCATTAATTAAATTCAGTTCTTATGCGAAATTTTGAGAGTCTTGGACAATATCAAATCGCCCTGGCCTATGCAAGTGAAATAGCCGATTCAGGTACCTGTTGGGAGAAATCAGGTCAATACCAAATTTTATTGCCAGAAACCGGCAATCCAATTATGCTGTGCGGCAGTATCATATCCCACCTTGCGAGAGAGATTCCATGCACAAAACGTTTTTAATAAAACTCCTGTTCGCCTTTATTATGGCGCTTCCAACCCTGTCAGCCGCTGCAGACAACGCAGGCGCCGTCGAATCAAAGGGGGCAGCTCCAGCCAGGATTTCAGTTGGTGTACCTCAGCTGGTTACAACAGAAAACAAACCGGCCGCTACTACCGCAGCACAGCCATCCGCTAAAATCGGCTATGTGGACGTCACCCGGATCGGAGTTGAATCTGAGCGCGGCAAAGCGCTCAAGACTCTTCTGACAACCAGGAAGGATCAGCTTCAGGGGAAAGTGGACAGCAGGAAAAAACAGATCGAGAAATTCAAGGCATCCGTTGAATCAAAAATTCAAAGCATGACGCCGCAGCAGCGTGAGGCCAAGGCCAAAGAATTCCAGAAGAAGCTGGAAGAGTTCCAGAAGTTTGCCCAGACATCGGAAGAAGAGCTGTTCAGGCTTCAGGACAGGGAGACCAAGGAACTCTATGAGGATATTGAAAAAAGCGCCGTTGCCCACGGCAAGGCCAACGGTTTTGCCGTAATCGTGGTAAAAAAGGAACTGCTCTATGTCGGCAGCTCCGTTGATGCCCAGGATGTCACCGACGCGCTGATCAAAGCTCTGAACGAGGCCGGGCCGAAGAAGTAGGGCACGTGGCAAGCTCCCATTCAGCCAGTGTTGCCAAGGCCTCGGCACTGTTTGCCCCGCACATTTCCTCATTCGCCTGCAGGTTCCGACAGACCGTCGGGCGCTGGTCCAGGCCGAAAATGCGGCAGCGGTTATCCGGCGTCAACTGGATACAGCGTACACCAGCGGCTTTGCCACCCTCCATACCCGGTATTGGCGAAGAGATTGAAGGCGCTATGCAGCAGGCCGCACAGCCGATACGACATTCCATGATAACACTCACCTTTCCTGATTAACAAACGGGGCGGAATCAAATGATCCGCCCCGTTTGTCGCGGCAATTAAGAAACAACATCGTATTTATCTCACAAAGCCCACAAAGTTCACCAAGAAAATCAGCAGATTATCGAAGCAAAGAATACGGCAGTTCGCGAACCACAGAGCAACTGAGCAACAGAGAAATTAAACATTTTCATCAACACATGCATAACCAAAATGGTGAGTGTTTTTTTATGGCTTTAACCTGAGTTCTTCTTTGTTTTTGCTCAGTTGCTCCGTTGCTCTGTGTTTCAAATGCTTTTTCTAGGATAATACACTATGGGTGAGAGCCTAATCCTGCATAGCCCTCTGATTTCTTTGTGTTCTTTGTGCCTTTGTGAGAACCAACTGCTTTTTTCAGGTCTATTCTAATACCGGTACTGCTCTGCCTTGTACGGCCCTTCCTTCGGCACCCCGATATAAGCCGCCTGCTCGTCGGTCAACACCGAAAGCTGCGCGTTCAGCTTCTTCAGCTGCAACCGGGCCACCTTCTCATCAAGATGCTTGGGCAGCACGTAGACCCCGACCGGATAGTCAGCATTGCGGGTAAACAGTTCGATCTGGGCGATGGTCTGGTTGGCGAAGGAGGATGACATGACATAGCTGGGGTGGCCGGTGCCGCAGCCCAGGTTGACCAGACGTCCCTTGGCCAGCAGGATGATGCGCTTGCCGTCCGGGAAGATGATGTGATCGACCTGCGGCTTGATCTCCTCCCACTGGTATTTCTCCAGAGCAGCTACTTCGATCTCGTTGTCGAAATGTCCGATGTTGCAGACGATGGCCTGATCTTTCATGGCGGCCATGTGGTCGTGGGTGATGACGTGGTAGTTGCCGGTACAGGTCACGAAGATATCGGCCTTGTCGGCGGCATACTCCATCGTTACCACGCGGTACCCTTCCATGGCGGCCTGCAGGGCGCAGATCGGATCGACTTCGGTCACCCAGACCTGGGCCGACAGGGCGCGCATGGCCTGGGCTGAGCCCTTGCCCACGTCGCCGTAACCGCAGATCAGGGCTACCTTGCCGGCAATCATGACGTCGGTGGCGCGCTTGATGCCGTCCACCAGTGATTCGCGGCAGCCGTACAGGTTGTCGAACTTGGACTTGGTGACCGAATCATTGACATTGATGGCCGGGAAGCGCAGGTCGCCGCGCTCATGCATCTGGTACAGGCGGTGTACGCCGGTGGTGGTCTCCTCGGTCACGCCCTTGATCTGAACCAGACGGGTGGAGTACCAGGACGGATCCACCGCCAGTTTGGCCTTGATGGCGGCAAACAGGATGATCTCCTCTTCGGATCCCGGATTTCCCAGAACAGACAGATCTTTCTCGGCCCTGGCTCCCAGATGCAGCAGCAGGGTGGCATCACCGCCGTCGTCCAGAATCATGTTGGAAAAACCGCCGTCGCTCCATTCGAAGATGCGGTGTGTATAATCCCAGTACTGCTCAAGCGTCTCGCCCTTGACGGCGAAGACCGGTACTCCCTGAGCTGCAATGGCAGCAGCGGCGTGATCCTGGGTCGAGAAAATATTGCAGGAAGCCCAACGCACCTCGGCCCCCAGAGCGGTCAAGGTTTCGATCAGTACGGCGGTCTGGATGGTCATGTGCAGCGAACCGGTGATGCGCGCGCCTTTCAGCGGCTGTGCTGCGGCAAACTCTTCGCGGATGGCCATCAATCCCGGCATTTCGGTTTCGGCGATCCTGATTTCCTTGCGGCCCCAGTCAGCCAGACCAAGGTCTGCTACGATGTAATCCTGAATCATTCTTGTTTCTCCTTTGTGAGTTTAGTTCTGCTTGTTACGGGTAATTCTGTCTATTGCTCTGGTTCCGAAATGCTCAAGCGCCATCCCGAGAATGATAATCGAAAAAAACAGTGCTGCTTCGGCAATTGCTCTTGCTTTCGAAGGCGCAAAAGTATCCAGGTACATGATATCACCTTCAAGCGCTCCTCCCCATATGACGCAATAAAGCTGATAGAGGACAACAGGCAGCGATATTCCGCCGACAAATATCAAAGACCATCCCAGAATTTTTATTATGACTCTTAATAGTTTCATGCCTGCATCTCGATCTGTGGACGTTATGAACAGAGTCCTTGCACCAGCAATACCGCCTCTTGCCCTTGTCCGCCATCTACCCGTTTGCACGTGACGCCGGCAAAGCCTGCCTCCTCCAGCCAACCCTTTAACTCCGCTTCCTCAAAGCCCAGCCACTGGTCGGCCAGCTGTTCACGAGCCGCCTCACGTTCGTGGCGGGACAGGTCGGCGATCAACAGCACGCCGCCCGAAGTCAGCACCCGCCGGACTTCGCTCAGCACCGCCAATGGATCGGCGGCATGATGCAGCACCATGTTGGCCACTACGCAGCCGGTCGAGGCATCCGGAAGCGGCAGATGAGTCATCTCGCCCAGTCGGAGTTCAACTCCGCTCATTCCCCTATCCGCCATGCGACGGCGGGCCTCCTCAAGCATGGCCGGGGAGTGATCGACACCAATCACCTTGGCGGACTTTGCTGCCAATTCTATCAGCAAACCGCCGGTGCCGATGCCGATCTCCAGTACCGTGCCCCCCTGCGGCAGCCGATCCAGCAACTGCTGCCGGTATTCCGGCACCGGCAGCAGGGTGCGGGCCAGGTCGTCCCACTGGCGGGCATGTTGATTGAAAAACTCCTGGCTGCGCCTGCGACGCTCGTCCAACACAGCGGCCACGGCGGCCAGATCCTGTTTGCGCTCGGCAAGCAGTTCCAGCTCTTGCTCAAAGGCGATCCGCATGGCAGAAAAAAAGCGCGAATCCGTTCCGGCACGATAATAGCTCCAGGTGCCCTGACGCTTGACTGTCAGCACCCCGGCCTCGGTCAGGATTTTCAGGTGGCGCGAAATGCGCGACTGTCCCATGCCCATGATGCGGGTGAGTTCCTGCACGGTGAATTCGCCGGAGAGCAGCACTGCGGTCAGTCGCAGACGGCAGGGGTCAGCCAGGGCTTTGAGGACATCCAGCATCTTGCATCCGAAATCATGAGATAACTAAATCAAGTTATCTTGATATATCAACATACAACCCTGGCGTCAAGCATAAAAAAGGCCCGCCTGGAAGCCTGGCGAGCCTTGAATAATCTGTTATCGGCCTGAAAACAGACCCTTCGGAAAATTCAACTATTCCCCGAACAGCTCGGCGAAGATTTCCCGAACCGTACTGATGCGCTCTGACTTCCAGGCATTGGTGCCGCAAAAGACCAGGCCGGTATCCACATCACCGCGCTGCGAGCGGTCCAAAGCCGTGACAATGCAAAAACGCTCGCCGGTCTCCTTGTAGGTACACTTTTTAAGGCACCCCATCCGGCAAGGGGTGTGATGCTCCAGATCATACTGGCGCATCCTGTCCTTGTTGGTGATAATGGCCCGCCCCGGCAAGCCGGCCGGGCTCATGATCAGACCGATATCCTCTTTTTTGCAATCGAGATACATCTGTTTGAATTCATCGCTGGCGTCGCACTCCTCAGTGCAGACAAAACGGGTCGCCATCTGCACGCCATCGGCTCCCTCAGCCAGGGCATGCTCCAGATCGGCCCGGTCCCAGACTCCTCCGGCGGCAATAACCGGCACATCGGCGCCGTATTCGCTGAGGAAAAACTCCTTGATACCACGGACGGTGGCGTACTGATCATACTCACCAGTGCCGATGTTCTCCATCTTCTCGCCCAGATGTCCGCCGGCGGTGTCGGGATCCTCGACCACGACCGCATCCGGCAGACGGTTATAGGCTTTGTGCCACTTGCGGGCGATCAACTGGGCGGCGCGGATAGACGAAGCGATCGGCACCAGGGCGACATCAGGATGGTCGGCGGTCAACTCCGGCAGACTCATCGGAAGACCGGCGCCGCAGACAATAACCTTGGCGCCACCTTCAACAGCGGCCCTTACCAGCGGCTCGAAATCGGACAGGGCCACCATGACGTTGACGCCGATGATACCGTCCGGAGCAATTTCGTAAGCCTTGCGAAGTTCGGCCTTGAAAGCCTCTGTCTCGGCCTGAAAATAATTTCTTCCGTTATAAAACTCGCTGTTGAGAGCTATGCCTGCTGCCGCAACCAGACCGACGCCACCGCACTTTGCCACGTTTCCGGCCAGTCTCCCGGCAGAGATGCGAACCCCCATGCCCCCCTGAATCAGAGGATAGCGGGCGATGTGTTTTCCTATTTTCAACGGCTTCGGCATGGTCAATCCTCCCCGGGTGGCTGAAATCCGGGGTATCATAGCAAGCAAGCGTGCCGGGGTTTGTAATACTTTTGTAAATTCTCTTATGTTGAGCTGTATCGGGAGTGAGGTAGTGTTAGACACCATCGGCTTTGACTTCCATCAAGTATGAGATCAGGCGGCAGATTTTCCCGCTCCGCATTTCAAACACATCGACGAATACCAGATTCAAGAATTCGCCGCCTGCTTTGACCCCAGAGGTGTTCCAGAGGTGTTCTTATTGTTTTATTATCAGCGACTTGAGGGCCTCTACTGCTCTTGGATTTATGAGAACAATAAATGCACAACTGTTCAGAGCTATCGTGATCCAGAAAACCGTGCGAAATGGTCTCTTTATTGATTTGTGTCGTAATAGCTGTTGGGCTGCGAGTGCTCCCGGCCACCCGCCAAACAAGGCAAGTAGATGTAATGTGCTTTCTTGTGTTCTCCACTCTCCTTTTTGAGCGGCGGATTTGTCTAAATAGTAAAAAATATAGGTCATTAAACTCATAGCAAGATAAACAACAAACGACCAGGAAGGAGCAATTCCAAAGAGGCAGAAAAAAACAATTAAAACTAAAAACAACACAGCATAAGTGTTTGCGAAAACCCAATTGCCTTGATCATCTTTTTCGATAACTGCAGCAGCAGACATAGTAATCTCTGCTGCACAAATTCGACCTTGTTTGTCAGTTGACAAGATATAGGTTACCGACCGATTCACCTCAGGTCGGCGAGCCTGATACTTAAACGCCTTTATGTGGGCGAATACTTGACCTTCGCCAGAGCTTGGGGTGATGAAACCGTACCCCTTGTCATCATTCCACGATGTAATTTTGCCTTGTTTGATCATAAATCTCTTTTTTATTCAACGGTGCTGAGGCACCAGCGGCTTGACCGCTGTTGACGATGGTTGGCGTCCCGTCAGCCTTCATTCTAGGCACCTTGTATGTCGTTGGCGGAAGAAGGCAAGAAATACTCGTTATCCGCTTGAGAATCGCTCGTACCTCCTCCCGTGACAGTACCACCGGCAGTTTTTTCGAACGCTTCGGTCGTACAAGGTCGAATATTCTACTACTTTTGGGGAGTTATCAAGCAAAACCATGCGTATTTACATAACAGAAAATAATCCGAAAAGACACAGGAAACATTCTTCATTAGAACAGTATTTACGCGGGGTTAAGTAAACGTTGGAACGATAATTCTTGAATAATCAGCCTTGGCAATCAACCCTTAAAATGGGGGCTTATAGCTCCCCTTCTTGAAATGAAGGAGGGGGACTAAACCGAGCGCACATCGCTGACAATATCAATTTGTTTCCACTCAAACCCCTCCAAACCCTTTCCCAATTGACTCTCCCGGTGTGATGAGGAATAATGCGGCACTCGTTTTGTATCTCCCAGAGGAGCCCGGATGAGAGTATTGTCCACATACTGTGCCGTTCTTCTGATTCTGGCCATAGCTTTTGCTGCTCCGGCTGCCGCCGAAGAAGGCGCCATCACCACCCTCTGGCCGCTGTTCGACTACCGCTCCAGCCCGGCCACCGGCTACAGCAACCTTTCCATCCTCGGCCCGCTCTTCAAGCGCGAACGCTCCGGCGACGCGACCAAAACAGCCGTACGACCTTTCTTCTTCAACTCCAACTCTCCTGAATCCGACGACAGCGACTTCCTCTATCCGCTGGCTTCCAGCTCGACCGGCGGCGGAGACTCCGACACGCAGGTACTTAAAATTTATCAGAAGCATGTCAGCCGAGGCGGTACAAGCGAAGAGAAGCGCGACACGATGCTGTTTCCGTTCTATATCAGCGGACAGTCTGAAAAGCATGGCCCCTATACATCATTCTTCCCGATACATGGCGATATCTATGAGCGCTTCTGGCGCGACGAATACCATTACACCCTTTTTCCGCTGTATGGCCGTACGGTCAAAAAAGGGACGACCAGCACCAACTGGCTCTATCCCTTCTTCAATACTGTTTCGGGCGACAAGGAAAGCGGCTTCCAGTTCTGGCCGCTGTACGGGCAAGCCGCCAAAGAGGGAGTTTACTCGAAAAGATTCCTGCTCTGGCCCTTCTTTACGGTTGAAAGCCTGGGGCTGAACAGCGACAACCCGACCGAGAACCGTTTTTTTCTGCCGCTCTACGCCTCCTCCGAATCACCACAGCGCAGCTCCACCCACATTCCCTGGCCCTTTTGCGGCGTCGTCCGGGACGGTGCCGGCAACGTCATCGAGCGCGATTATTTCTGGCCGTTCTGGGTGACCGCCGATGGTAAAAATTCCCACACCCGGCGCTATATCCCGTTTTACGCCGAGTCGCAGGCCGGTGACAGCAGCTCGCACTGGATCATGTGGCCGCTCTACCGGCATGAAAAGATCACTTCGGCCTCTTTCAGCCAGGACAAGATCAGCCTGCTCTACTTCCTCTTCAGCCATTCCGATGAGGTCTGGCCGGAATCGGGAAAGAACCGGGCTAAAAGCTCGTTCTGGCCGCTGTATGTTTTTAAAAGGGATGAAAGCGGGCAGCGCAGCATTTCGATGCCGGCTCTGGCGGAAGCGGTGGTCTGGAGCGATGGGCTGGAGCGCAACTGGGCGCCGCTCTGGAGGCTGTTCATAGCCAAGTGGGACGACAAGGGCAACAATGCCGTTTCCCTGCTCTGGAATCTGTACTGGCAGGAACGGCGCGGCAAAGAGCTGGCCTGGGAGTTGTCACCGCTGGCCGCATACAGCTCGACTGACGCTGGGACTGATTTCAGGTTGTTCAAGGGGCTGTTCGGCTATACTGAGGGAAAGGAATCGACGACGCTGCGGATATTCTGGATTCCGCTCAGGTTTTAAAAATCATGCTGCCTGTCTGAGCCGGGTAACGGTTTTTCCGGCCAGCAGTTCCTCTTCCCTCAGGCGATAATAATCCTCAGGTGTGTTGACATTCCGGAAAGCCGAAAATGACTGGGTACATTCGGGCAGGCTGTCCGTCGCCACCTCCCGTACGGAAACCCGGGCGAAAAACGATATGATCCTTTTTCTGCCTGAGAGCAAAACATCATCAATCGCCGGGAGACACCGTTTTCCGTACAGGGCGTGCAGCGGTTCAAGGCCTTCAGCAGTGCGGGGAATAATCACATCGGCCTGTTCATCCAGTTCGGCCAGATAGCGGATGATTTTCCCACTGATATAGGGCATGTCGCAGGCAACTGCCAGGATGCGGGGATTGCACGCATCCAGCAGACCGGCATGGATTCCAGCCAGCGGTCCCATACCGACATGCCTGTCCGCCACCTTACGGCAGTGGAGAAACTGATATTGCTCCGGTGTGTTGGTAACCAGCAGAATTTCTTCAAACAGTTCTTCCATCTGCCTGGATATTGATTCAATAAAACGACCACCCATGTGGGGCAGCAGCGCCTTATTACTCCCCATCCGGGAGGAACTGCCGCCGGCCAGTATGACTCCACTGACACCGGCAATCTGTTTGTTGGGCCCCATCTGCAGCCTTTCCGAGCACGTCGGGCACTATATGCCCACGCAATACCCTATTACTATCCTGATGCTACTTGCCTAAGGTTTTCTGGCCCGGTTTCCAGTTCAGCGGACACAGGTTCGAAGTCTGCAGCCCTTCAAGAACTCTCAGTACCTCTTCAACACTTCGTCCGACGGAGAGATTATGAACAACCTGATACTGAACTATCCCTTCAGGATCAATGATAAAAAGCCCTCGCAAGGCTACACCTTCCTTTGCGTCCAGAACCCCGTAACGTTCAGCCATTTCTTTTTTTATGTCTGAAAACAGCGGATACTTCAGTTCACCCAGATCTCCACGCTTTATCCAGGCCAAATGGGCATACTTGCTGTCAACAGACCCTCCAATAACTTCAGCGTTCAGTTTTTTAAAGCTATCAAGCTCCTTGTTGAACCCGGTTATTTCGGTAGGACAGATAAACGAGAAATCCGCTGGATAAAAAAACAGCACCAGCCATTTGCCACGGTATTCATCCAGGCTGACCGTTGTAACTTCCTTGCCAGCTATGGCTTCAACTTTGAATGAGGGGGCAGGTTCGCCAACTTTGGCAATTCGGGACACGGGCGGGGTGCGATCATTACCCAAACCGGCGGAGGCAACAAGTAGCAACACTATCACCATGTACAATGACCGCACTATGGATTGTATCGAAACCGTTTTCATCGTGACGTCTCCTTCAACTGCCATTTCAGGGTTTGTTCCCCGAGCGCACCTTGGCAACGGCTTTTTCAAACTGCTCAGCGGTGAAACCCTTGATCACCTCCTGGTCACTGCCAATTATCACAACCGGCACACCATAGGTTTTGTACTTCTGCACCAACTCCTCCATGGCCGCAGGTTCAAGCTCGACGTCCCTGTTTATGAAGGGGATATTCCGGGATGTCAGGTATTCTTTCAATTCACGGCAATGTGGACACCATGAGACCGTGTAAATGACAATTCTTGGATACTGGGATTTTCTGGGTGCAGCCGGGTTGAGAATTGTCTGTGAAGATGAGCCGGCTGCATGTGTCAGAAAGCTTGTTGTAAAGACGGTTGCCGGGACAAACAGCAAAACAAGCAAAGATTTATTTATAATATTCATGGCATACCCGTTTTTGGCTGTTTAAACGTTCAACGCGATCATTTTCCCCGCTCAAAACCTTCCCTTGACGCCAACAAGTCAAGATGAATCGTCAGCAAGTCCTCCACCTCCAGCGGCACATCACAGGCTCCCTTGCGCGAATCGCGCGTCTTGATGTACCTACTGCAAGCCCGACAGGTATCCACCCTTGTTGCTCCCTCACCGGCAGTAAAATAGGAAAGCTTTTCCGCGTCTTCATTGCCGCATGACGGGCATTTCATCCGTTTGAACGGCCACGTGAAAGAACAGGTCGAGCATGAAAGATGCCGCCGCCCCTCTTCTCCGGCCAATTCAGCCATGCCCGGACGCGATCCGCACACTGGGCAGATGTTTTCCTGCCAGTCGGTAAATGAATCCACAGGGATGCCGGCAGCATACTGTTCCAGGGCGGTCTTGAGCGGTATTTCAAATATATATTCCACCAGCGGAGGCGGCACATCGATTTTCATGGCCGCCTCATCCAGCGGACCGCGACGACGTTCCAGAATTGCCTGCAGCAAAGGTTTTGGATCTATTTCTCCCGAGGAAAGTGCCCGGTCAACTCTCTCCAGGGATGCATCCCCCTCTTTACCATGCTGTTTCAGAACCGAGACGATTCCCAGCAGAAAAGTGACTAGAGTATCCCGTTCGATTGACAGGTCGATCGGAGATATCATGGGGAATCCTTTAACTGTTCGCTCCGCCTGCATGACTCCGGAAAGATCGATTGATATCCCGGTCATTTCCTCCTTCCCCTTAATATATTCATAGACCGCAATAAAGAGCGGCGTGATGGCAGCATATTCAGAGGATGATTCTGCGGCCTGGCGCAGTGAGAAAATTTTCATTTCAGTTGTTGGCATTGCAGCTCCTGAGTAGTAATCACGGATTGTCATGTGTCACTTCTTTATACCATTTGGGATGATGTTTTTTTGCCCAGATCTTGCGAACATCCCCGTACAGCATCGCCTCGATCGTGCCGGGATTACCTATGGTCGCAAGATACACATGCACAATAACGAACATGATAGATCCGACGAACATCAGGCAATGAAAGAGCAGAGAGAACTGCACGATCCAGCGCGGAAAGAAGAGCGGAAACCAGATGAAAATGCCGGATATCCCCAGCGCCAGAGTAGCCGCAGCAATGAAAACGGCGAACAGTTTCTGTCCGGGGTTGTACTTGCCGATATCGAAGTGGTTGCCATACCTTGTCAGATAGCCACCGTACTTTTTGATCCAGACCCAGTCGCCGTCATCAAACGTGGAAACATCCTTTTTGTGGTTGAGAAACATGTAAATGGAACTGAAGAAAAACACTACGCCCATGATCTTGTGCATTAAAATGGCGACTTGACCACCGCCGAAAAGGCTGAAGTAGCCGTGGAATAACCGGGAGTACAAGCCAAGCCCGGTCAGGAGCAGGGTAAAGAAGCTGCCGGTGACAATCCAGTGCAGAACCCGTTCGCTGGTGCTGAAACGTTCGATATATTTATTCATGGCCGTTCTCCTCCCCATCGCCGTTATCATCGATCTTCTTGGGGCCGATCGTCACATAATGCAGCAGCATGGCTCCGATGCTGCCCCAGAAACCGAGGATGCCGAGAGGTTTGACAACATCTTTCCAGAGAAATATCGACATCGGGATACTCGGGCTGGCAGGCAGGCCGTACTGCTCCGGCGGCCCTTCCAGCGCATACGCCACCCCCATGCCGTTCAGCGCGTTTTCGCCATAAATCGGTTTTTTAGCCGCTTTGGCCTTGTCTAACATCTCAGTTCGCTTTCCGAACTTCAGCGCCTCGGTCGGGCAGGCCTTGGCGCAGGCCGGAGACATGCCGCCTCCGACCCGATCCAGACAGAGGTTGCATTTGGAAACCTTGTCGTCAGCACCATAGCGGGGGATGTTGAACGGGCAGGCGGAGACGCAGTACTTGCAGGAGATGCATTTGTCCTTGTTAAAACCTACGATGCCGTCCTTTGTGCGAAAGAGAGCCCCGGGCGAAGGACAGACCTTCATGCAGCCTGCATCCCCGCAGTGCATGCAGCGCTCGTTCAAGAACCTCCAGGTAACTTCGCCCGAAACATCGCTCTCTATGAATTTGATCCGATTGTAGAGCGAAGGGGTCAGGTCGCGTGGATTCTCAAACGTCCCCTTGTTGGCGGTCTTGTCGGCATCGAGCTTGTTCCACTGTTTGCAGGCGACCTGGCATGAGCGGCACCCTATGCAGCGTGCGGTATCGACGAGAAACCCTTTGCGGGCAGCTTGATTGATAGTGTCGGACATGGCTTACCCCTTTCTCGCGATCCCGACCATGAATGCCTTGGTCTCGGGAATCATCGTGTTTGCATCGCCCGCAGTCGGGGTCAGCAGATTGGCGGAGTCTCCCACCCCGGGGGTGTGCCAGCCGAAGCACCAGGGCAGGCCGATTTCGTGAA
>JACRCG010000056.1 GCA_016219145.1 Deltaproteobacteria bacterium
CAAAATAAACCGTTACCTGGACTCGTTCGCTCCAGTTTTCCGCGGCGCTCTCCAGATTCACAAAAACCAGCAGGAAAAGCGACACGATCAAAAGTGCCAGCGTAATAGTCCCTATAGTGACCACATTGACAAAAACGTTCTGGCGAATATTGGTAATGGCCCGCGTGACATAATAACCGATCCTGCCGCCAAAACCGTCCCCGGCCAGTGTGGGCCGCTTAAATGGCTTGATCGTCTCTGTTTTTTTCTTTTTCCATCTGTTCAACTATTTCCCCTTTATTCAACATTACGATACGTTTGTGACTCTGCTCGATCAAACGCCTGTCATGGGTTGCAACGACTACGGTCGTGCCGCGTACGTTTGCCTCCCTGAAAATCGACAGTATCTGGTTCTTGTTGGCATCATCCAGGTTACCGGTCGGCTCATCCGCCAGCAGGATCTTGGGATCATTGACCAGCGCCCTGGCAAGGGCCACACGCTGCTGTTCACCGCCGGAAAGACGTTGCGTGAGCAGGTTGAACTTGGATTCGATGCCCATCTGTTTGAGAATGTGCATCACCTTCTTGCCGATATCCGCCCTGCCCCACCCAAGCACCTCCAGGGTTATGGCCACGTTTTCGAAAACCGTGCGAGTCTGCAGCAGTTTGAAATCCTGGAAAACAACTCCGACTGAACGCCGCAGGTAAGGGATCTGGGAGGGTGGCAGGCGGGAGACATTCTGACCGTCAATCAGCACCTGTCCGCGACTGGGCGAGAGAGCGCCGTACAAGAGCCGCAGCAGAGTGGTTTTACCGGCGCCGGATGGACCGGTAAGAAAGACGAACTCCCCTTTGCCGATCTTCAGGTTGATGTTGTTGAGAGCGGATGCGTCCTGCTGATACGCCATGGATACGTTATGCAACTGAATCATACTGCTACCATTCTTTGTAGGGGGTATTGGTCGAGGGGCTGATCTTGTCGGAACCGCTCTTGACGTCATAGACCTTGCCGAGATCGGTTCCACCGGTTGTGGAAGCAGACGATGAATCCGAACCGGATGGTGAAGTCTGTGGCGGCGGCTCTACCGTTTCCCAGGTAGTGTTGCTGTTGGTGAACGGATCCCTGGGAATTTCGCGCATGTACTGTTTCTGTTTCAGGTCCTCAATCGTATCCGGGTACTTGCCCTGATCGGCATAGTACTGGTCCAGCGTGGTCCGGAAGTTGTACAGGGTCTCCCGCAGCACTGCTTCCCGGGCCTTGATGATGCTCCATTGATAATTGGGCACGGCAATCGCGGCCAGGATTCCGATGATCGAGACTACAATCATCAGTTCCACCAGTGTGAAACCACGCCTGGAGCGGCGCAGGAGCCACTTACTCGCCACTGCCGGGTTTGTAGCGTGATTGATCACCGTGTCACCATTCATTGTATTTAGTACCATCCATGGCGGTTCCATCCTGCGGTGCATAGACATCAAAAACATCCTCTCCGCCCCATTTTGACGAATCCGGTTTATCCTTGTAGGAGCGCAACTCCCAGCCCCACTGCTTTTCGTCCTCGAAACTCTTCGGATCCAGCGGGTTGAGGATCTTCCGCCGAAGAAATTTGACCTTGCCGGTCTTTACATCGCCGAAATCATGACCGTCCACCAGTTCCTGGAGTGTTTCAGGATAGCCGCTGCCGCTCTTCAGTGGTCCATCCGGCATCTTGTCAAAAGTCTTCTTATAGTCATCGATCGCAATGCGGATGATGCGAAGATTCCGGCGCAGCTCAATCTCCTTGGACCTGAGCGCCGTATTACGGACCATCGGCATCACACCGGCCGCAAGGATTCCGAGAATGGTGATCGCTACTACCAGTTCAAGCAGTGAAACCCCGCTACGGGCACTCAACAGTTTCAAGACAACCCCTTAGATTCATTCCGGCCAGCTACAGGAAATTCTGCCAACACTTCGCTTACCAGCCTTCGTGATACGCCCGGTAGATTTTCGCATGGTCGTTTTTCGGATCGGCCACAAACTTCCAGTCACTGTACCTGGTGGTTTTGCCACCGGCGTCTTTGGGCTCTGCCGCCGGTTTCATGGGATCTGGGTCCTTGAATTTGTCACCGGAAACCACCATGTTTTCGAGAGCCGTATCCTTGAAGTCGGTCCTTAGCGGTGTATCGTCGCTTTTGCTGGCCACTCCGATGATGCCTCCGCCAGGATTGGGGGTGACCGTTCCGTCCGCGGCCACGGAACCCTTGATCAAGGTCCACTCCTTGCCGGTGATGGGATCCTGGGTAATCCTGTACTCGGCACAGTCAGAGTCACACCTAGAGTTTTTGCCTTCCAGCTTGGTGCCATAACCATGCGGCAGATAGTGCAGCGCTTCAAGGGTGTATGGATTCTTGAGCAGGTCCTTCAGGTCCATCAGTGGACGGGGAGCCCCCTGCCACTTGACACCCCGTACCGAGTATTTCGGATTATACCAGTTTTCGATCGCTTCCTTGATCTGGCTGCCGCGAAATATCAGTTCCTTTTCGCGCTCACGTTTCATAATCAACGACCAGGATTTGCCGGTATTGGCGGACAGTATCCCGATGATCATAACCATGAAGATCGCCATCAGAAAGGTAAAACCGTTCCGGTTCGTTACCGGCGACTTGAAATTTGTCATAACGGAACGGAAACTCATAAGGCGGACCTAGCGGACATCAACCGCCGTGCTGAATGGCAGGATATTCTGCGATGCGCCATTTGCCGTGCTGAACGCTACATTCCTGAAGGCAAAGCTGGCCGGTCCCTGATTCTTGGCTCTGAACATGGCCGTAGCCATGACGCCTCCGCCCGAAACTCCGCCACTGCCGGAAACGCGCGACAGGCTGACGGATACCGCGCCTCCGGCCGTATCGGCCTTGCTGCTGAAGGTGGTCGGCTTGCCATCCTTTTTCATAAACGGACCTTCCGCCATCGACACAAACTCGACGAAAATCGGATCATAGGTAAGCACCAGAGAGGCATTGGCCAGATCGGTGACACCGGTTACCTTGATATCCACACCGAACTGCTGGCCGATGGTTGACGAAGACGGCGCAGCAATCTGCAACAGGGCACGCTGTACCGGTGCCGGTGCAGGTGCGGGTGCCGGTGCGGGTACTGCAGGAGCAGTGCTTGATGCAGGTACGGCAGGAGCAGCAGGAACCGGCGTCTGGGCAGGTGCCGACACAGGACCGCCTTGCTTCTGGACTGCCGCCGGGGCAGCGGAATCTGTTTTGGCTCCTGTAACAGCAGGGGCTGCGCCAGGAACAGCAGGAGTTGCGGCCGGAGCGGTTGCCGGCTGAGCCGACGACTTGGTTGCCGTCCCGGGAGTGGTTGCAGTAGAAGCAGGAGCTGGTTTGGCAGCCGGCACGGCGGACTTTTTATCAGCCGCCTTGGGCTGGGTTTTGGATTTGGCAGCTGAATCGAACACCGCTTCCAGATCGAATGAAGCCATCGGACGTACCAGCGAAGGATCGTCCTCCTTGCCTGAGACAAAAGAAGCCAGCCCCGGCACAGGCACTGATACACCACGGACCAGGCGCGGAGTTATGGCAAGCAGCAGCTCGGTTTTGTCCTTGGATGTATTGGAGTTGGAGAGCAGCGGTCCGATCAGCGGAATGTCGCCCAGCAGGAAGATCTTGGTCTTGTCGTTGTTGCTGGTGTTCTGGATCAGGCCGCCGATGATGCTGGTCTCGCCATCTTTCAGAGTGAGAACCGTTTCAACATTACGTGTTCCGATTGTCACGACGGTTGTCAGGCTGCTGGCATCGCCTATTTTCTCCTTTGTCAGTATCGAGCTGACCTCAAGCGACAGCTTGATCGTTATTTCATTATTAAGCTGGATGGTCGGTTCGGCATTGACCTTGACCCCTACATCCACATACTGCACGTTGACCTGAGATAGTGTTCCGTTAAGGGTGGTGGTGGTAATAGGCACCCTGGTACCGACGTTGAACTTTGATTTTTCCTTGTTCTTCACCCTGATTTTGGGATTTGAGAGCACCTCGCCCTTGGCCAGGGTTTTGCCAAGGTTGTAAGTTGCATTGGGAACGGTAACAAATCCGCCGTAACCCTTCAGCGTGAATACCCTCAACAGGTTGTCGATGGTTGCGCTCGTATCGGTAGTGGTTGTTGTGGATGACGACGTAGTAGTTGCCGAAGTCAGGGTTGTGGCCATCAGCTTGGAGTTGGTCGGCGAAAACGCGCCCAGCTGCACATTGTAGTTACTGAGCAGCAATCCGACATTCTGGGCGTTCTTGTCGCTCATCTCGATTACTTCAACGTCCAGGACCACTTCGGCCTCCGGCATGTCATTGGCATCCAGAATCTTCTCGACCACCTCCACGATATCGGAACTGTCACGCACGACTATCGAGTTGGAATCCTCGTTTACATAGGCCTTTTTCACCTGGATCATGGTGCGGATCAGGTTGATCGCCTTCTTGGCATCCATATAATTGAGGTGGAACGTCCGCAACACCATATCCTCGTACTGCTTGATCTTGTCGGGAGTCCTGGGATAAACAATCACGGTGGTTTCGTTGAGAATTTTCTTGCCGAGCTTGTTCATGTTGGTCAGCAGGTCGAAGGCCTGATGGAATGAAGCGTTTTCCAGGTAGATCGACACAGGAGTATCCTTGACCCCTTCATCGAAGATGAAATTGATGCCGGATAACTGTGTCAGTATGTTAAAGACGTCCTTCATTTTTGCATCTTTGAATTTGAGCGTGATCGGCTTGGAAGATTTCAGGCTGAGTTCATGCCCTTCAAGCTTGCTTTTCTTCATCCCGGTCACACGTAGAAGAGCTTCCTGGTACTCACTGTTTTTGGGCGACAGCTCCAGGGCGCGACTGTATAGACGATAAGCGTCCTTCAGCTTGTTGGCCTTTTCGAAATCACGCCCTTCTACGAAAGCAACCTGGGCATCCTTAAGCAGGGTGATTGTGTCTATCTTCTGCTTGAAGCGCCCCTGGCTGGGATCTATGCCGTGGGCAGCCTGGAATTCAGTCAATGCATCAATGTAATTACCCTTATCCGCAAGGGTGAGACCCTGCTTGAAACGTTGCTCAGCCGCTATTTCCCTGACCTTCAGAAAACGCAGCCGGTATTCGTTCACAGTGGGATCATTTCGAAAGGCCTCCGCATAACTATACATGGCATCTTCGAAATTCCCCGCAGTCTCAAATTCGGCTCCCTTGTTGAAGGCTTTGGTTCCAGCGGAGCAGCCTGAAAGCAGCGAAATCGCGGCCAGAAGCAGAATGGATATGGTAATGTTCAGGTAGCGCATTCGTAGCGTCTCCTTGACGTATTGTTGGTAATAGTTACTTGGGTGCGCCAAGCGGCCTGTTCTCAATCAGCGGAATTACTATTTCATCACCTGAATCGGCCACAAGCAGCGTCAGCGCCTGATCGGTAATTGACGAGGCTTCGTAGCGCCCGGCGATTTTGTCACCTTTTTTCACCAGGATAATCTCCTTATCCTTGGCCAGAAAGATGGTCCTTTGGGCATCTTTTTTCAAAAAGCCCAGAAAAGTAAAGCGTGCAAGCGGTGCTGTTTCCGGCTTGGCGACAACCGGTACCGTCGCCACGGCCTGCGTTGCAGGCGGTGGAGGCAATTGCGGAGGTTTTACCGCTACCGCCTTCTGCTTGATCAGCTTCAGCTCATCAGCGAAAACAGGTTTGAAAATATTGCGGCGATATCCCTTGAAGCCGGTCCGTTCCTGCTCCAGCAATCCGATCTTTAAAACGCGGCTGTCTACAGTTTCGTCCAGATTGGCCTTAGGCTTTACAACTACAGCTTTTGCCTGTTGAGCCGTGGGCTGCTTGGGCTCGGCCACGGTTTTAAGACGCGGAATGGCGTTGTAGCTCCAGATGACAGCACAAACCAGTACAATCACAAGGATGAACAGTATCAGGCGTTGACGGTTCATGCCCCCCCCTGCAGATAGACCGTTATGCTCAGATTCATCTCCACGTTTTCAACCAGGGGGTCGCTGTTGGAAAACGCAATATCATCCACTACGATCAGTTCGGGATTTTCCTGGAGGTCCGCCAGATAACTCTTGATGGCAGCGTAACCACCTCTTACTGAATAAGTCAGCTGGTATGAGAGCAGCCCTTCTTCCTTTATTACCTTGGGCTTATAGCTGATTGAACCGGTTTGAACACCGCTGCCTGCAGCGGATTCCAGCAGATCGCTCAACACGCGTGCAAACTCGCGTTTCGCAGGAATTCTCGTCTTCAGCTTTTCCAGGTCGCTCAATCCCTGCCGGTACAATGAAGTAGAATCAGCCCTTCCGACTGTTGCGGCCTTTCTCCTCAAATC
>JACRCG010000057.1 GCA_016219145.1 Deltaproteobacteria bacterium
AAGAGGCTACTTTCTTTGAAATCACAACCGCTCTGGCCGCCCTGGTCTTCAGCGCGGAAAAGGTTGAACTGGCAGTTGTTGAAGCCGGCATGGGCGGCCGCTCCGATGCCACGGCGGCAATCTGCGGCGAAATGACCCTGATAACTCCTGTTGCGATCGATCATGCCGAATATCTCGGTTCAACTCTGCCTGAGATAGCTGATGAAAAGGCCGGTATAATTGAACCGTTTACCAAGGTGATTTGTGCCGCTCAGCGGGAAGATATCCTGGCGCTGATTGAAAATAAATCTGCGGAACTTGGTTGTTCCCTGGTTTCTATGGGCAGAGATTTCTCGGCAGGCTGGAACATGGACGGAACCCTTGATTACCTGGGGGTCTTTACCTCATTCAAGCAGCTTGCTCCGGGAATTCCCGGCCGTTATCAGGCGCAAAACGCCGCAATGGCGCTTGCTGCAGCCGAGTTACTTGCTTCAACCGGAATGACTATTGCCCCGGATGCTTTTTCACTAGGCATTGCCGCTGCTGTCTGGCCGGGACGCATGGAACTGATCCCCGGAGATCCACCCCTGCTTCTGGACGGGGCCCACAACCCGGCCGGCTCTTCAGCTCTGGCGGAAGCACTGGCTGACTATCCCGGCCGGCGTATTTTGCTGGTGACCGGCGTCTGCTCCGACAAGGACATTGACCAGATCTATGCGCCGCTGATTCCGCTGGTTGAACGGATATACACCGTTACTCCAGCGATTGAGCGCGCCCTTGGCGCCCGGAAGCTGTCAGATTTTTTTGCCGGCTGCGGGGTGGCCTCCTTTCCATCCGGTACTGTTGTCGATGGCATCCAAAGGGCCCGCAGCGAAGCTCTTCCGGGGGATATGATCCTGGTCTGCGGCTCGCTCTTTATTGTTGGGGAAGTAAAGGCGTGGCTGGAAAATTCAAAATATTCAGGTATTAGAGGCTGACAATCTGATATGAAAAATCTCTCCAATACGCTGCTGATCCTGATGATATGCTGTTTGTCTACATCTCATGTATGGGGCGCAGATTCGCCGCTGTCTGACGAAAACATCCACATCAAAGCCGATTCCATGAACCAGGGGGGCTCTGATGGTCTTATTTCGGCTGCCGGCAATGTCGTAATAACCTGGCAGGGGCTTAATCTTGTTTCTGACAAGGCCAGTTATGACAGCAACGCCAGGATGCTGAATGCTACCGGCAATGTTGTGCTTTCAAAGGGCAGCGATGTCATGCGCGGAGAATCTATTACCCTGAACCTTGAGAACGGGCGGGGGGAGATTGACAAGGCCACTTTTTCCGCCCCTGATTCAGATCTGACCTTGACCGGCAGTAAAATCATCCGTCTCAGCGAAAGTGAGTTTGAAGTAGCCAACACCGAGTTGACAACCTGTGAATTACCCGATCCCAGCTGGAAATTCGGAGCCGACAGACTGAAAGTGAATGTGCTGGGATATGCTACAGGCCGGAACATCGTCTTCTACGTAAAGGGTATTCCGGTATTGTATCTTCCCTGGATGGCCTTTCCGGTTGTGCGTGAAAAGAAGTCAGGACTGCTCTTCCCCCGTTTTGGATATTCCAACACTCGCGGTGTTCAGCTCGGCATTCCGGTCTACTGGGTTGTTTCGCCCAGCCAGGATGTTCTGCTCGACCTTGTTCTGTTGTCCAAGAGGGGCGTGGGTACGGGGCTTGATTACAGGTACATTCGCACCCGAGGCAGCGAAGGTCATTTTGGCGGCTATCAGATTTACGATCTGCTGCAAAAACGCTGGCGCTGGCAGATCGGGCAGAGCCACAAGGAAATATTTTCAGCGGATATGAACCTGCGAGTGGATGTCAATCTTAACAGTGATCGTAAATTTCTGGGGGACTACGGCGAGAAGAGCGGCGAATATAACCGCCAGAGCAGCGATACCACACTGAATGCCCTTAAAACCTGGCAGCACTACGCCTTGACGACACACCTTCGCTATATCGAAGATCTGTATGCCGCCAACAACAGCCGCACACTTCAGACGCTTCCAGAAATTGGAGCGGCCGGTGTCAGGCAGCAGCTTGGAACTGCTCCGCTTTATTTTGATGTTGATGCAGGTATAGCCAACTTCTACCGTGAAGCTTTATCCAGCGGGCAGCGTTTCAGCGCTTTCCCGCGTGTAACCTTGCTTCAGACCCGCCATGACTATCTTAATGCGACATTTTTTGCAGGTGCGCATCTTAACGGATACCACACTGATCGTGACAAAAGCGGTAGTGGGCTTCAAAAAGATGACGGTGCTGTGCTGCCAGAAGCCGGCGCTCGCCTGTCGACGTCATTTAGCAGGGTGTACCAGGTCGAAGCTGATAGTCTGAAAAAGCTGCGTCATGAGATTATTCCTGAAATAACCTACAACTATACTCCGGACCGGAATCAGAAAAATCTGCCGTTCTACGATTATGCCGATCGCCATGTCTGGCAGAATATTGCCTGGCTGTCGGCGACCAGTCTGCTGAATGGAAAATTTGCCTCAGGCCAATCCAGTGAATATCGCGACATTTCACGCGTCAAACTGCTATTGGGATACAGCTTTGAAGGCACAAGGCGGGATCTGCTTACAACGGTGGACTCCGGTCGCAAGTGGACAGATCTGGTGTTTGAATCCGACACGCGCATTCACAGTCTGGCGCGCCTGACTCTTGACGCGCGCTACAACCTGTATGACAGAAGTATTACCAGCTCGACAGTTGGGGTCGAAGTTGATGACAAACAGGGGAATCTGCTGGGGGTGGGTTACAAGATGGCCCGCAACGATGTGGAATATTTCGAAGGTCGTCTGACGACCAGAATGATCAAGCCGTTATTTCTTTCCTATACGACCCGTTATTCTTTCAACCGGGGGGATTTTCTGGAGTCTGTCTACTCAGCTGAATATCGACAGAAATGCTGGAGCGTCAATCTGAACATGCACGACCGGCCAGGAAGTCAATCATTTACCGTTAATTTCAACCTGGCCGGTCTGACCGGCAAGTGAATCGTGAATACAGTCTGGGTCGGTTACTTGCAAGCTCCTATCGAGCCGGGCTTGCAAATCTTGCCATCGATCCAGACAGTGCCTTCAAAATTAGTATTATTCATGACGGCATCATCGATAGTTGCATGATCCATTGATGCATTCTTGATGATCGCGCCTTTCAGGTTTGCCTTTTCAAGTCCGGCGTCGTCCAGGGTGGCATGTTCGAGGTTGACATTTTCCAGATTCGCCTCCATCAGGTTGGCTCCTTCCAGATTGGCGTCAAAGAGGTTCAGGCCGCGCAGATCGGCCGAACGTAGATCACAGCCGGGGCAGTTCTTCTCTTTTTTCAGTCGGGCAAGATCCTCCGGAACAAAAGCTGAGGCAACCAATGGCAGTGCTGCCAGGATAAGCAAAGCAGCAAATATCAGCACTAGCAGATTTATTCGAACTAATGGTGTGGTCATAGCTTTCCTCTTTTGGTGAGTTATTTCTTTACGGTTGCGTCCTCAATGATGACGGCATATTTGTATCCGCCGCCGAAATCCTTGTCTTTAGAAAGCGTGCCGCTGACGGTAACGACGTCGCCCACATCGGCAGTATCCTTGGAAGTGCAGACCAGATTGTGATTGCCGGCGGCTGCAGTTCCGGTGCCGTCCTGGATGTGAATCCAGTTTCTCCCCATGATCTGTGAGGAGACCTTGACCACCTTACCCCTGATCACGACCTTCTTCTTGTTCAGCTTGGTGCTGCCTGCGAATGCCTCCTTGACAGTATAGGCGTTAGTGCCGGTCGCCTTTGAAACGGACACGCTGGTATCCTTGCTCGCCACGGAGCCTTTGCTGCCAGGCGATGCTGCCTTTTCGCCGGTCGGCAGGGCCGCTTTCTCGGCCGGTTTTGGGTCGGCGATCACACCGTCGGCAAATATAATCTTGTCGAATGTCCGTTTGAGAGTTTTGCTTTCAAACTGTCCCATTTCCATGCCGCCCTTGAACTTCATCTGGGAACCGACTTTAACGGGGGTCTCGGTGACAGCCACCCAGCTGTTTTCGCCATTACTTTTCTGGATGAGTATGTAGGAGTAACCGCCGCTGTTCATGGTCTGGAGAACTTTGCCGGCAAGAACTTCAGCGGCCGGCTCAGATGCAGTGGCTGGCGGCAGGGCGGCTTTGTCGGGCGTAGCCGTTACGACGGCAGCAGTAAATATGATTGCGGAGCAGGAAAGTATAGCCAAAAGTTTCTTTTTCATGAATTCCCCTTTTTTAGATTTACCAGCATCATTTTTTTGATACTATCATGAAAATTACAAGGTCGGCACTCAAAAAAAGCAGGGAGCAGCCAGTTATGCAAGCAAAAGCGGTAGTGCTTTACAGTGGGGGTCTTGATTCCAGTACCGCCATGGCAATGGCGAGAGACCGTGGATTCGAGGTTTTTGCAATCAGTTTTTCCTATGGCCAGCGTCACAAGCACGAGCTTACGGTTGCCAGGCAGAATGCCAAACAGATGGGGGCATCCGAGCATCTGGTGGTTGAATTTGATCTGCGCCTGATGGGAGGCAGCGCCCTGACAGCCTCAATAGACGTGCCCAAGGGCGGCGTGGGAGATGATATTCCGGTGACCTACGTACCGGCCAGAAACACCATTTTTCTTTCTTTTGCGCTGGGTTGGGCCGAGGTGCTGGGTGCGTCAGACATTTTTATCGGCGTCAATGCGCTGGATTATTCCGGCTATCCGGATTGTCGCCCCGAATATATCGAAGCATATGAACGCATGGCCAATCTGGCCACCAAAGCTGGAGTCGAAGGGACATCCAGATTCAAAATCCACGCTCCGCTGATCAACATGAGCAAAGCCGATATCATCCGGCGGGGTGTGGAGTTGGGGGTTGATTATTCATTGACGCACTCCTGCTATGATCCGACACCTGAAGGCATTTCCTGCGGGATGTGTGATTCCTGCCGCTTGCGTCTTAAAGGGTTTTCCGAGGCGGGCTTGTGCGATCCTTTGCGATATGCTCCTGATACTGCTAGGTGCCAGAAATCTTGATTAAATGCTTTGCTTGAATTGGCACCCTGTTACGGCGGACTCCAGGGGTTATATAGCGTTAACCCGTCAATATGAACGAAATCCTTGATGTTTCTGGTGGCAAGCGGCAGTTTGAGGCTCAGGGTTATTGCTGCAATCTGCGCGTCTTCGGTTGTGATGGAAAAACCGGATCGTCGGCGATTAGCAACGACAGATGCATACAGTCCCGCACATGTTTCATCGAACGGCAGACAGCTGCCGGGAAAGTCCTCCCGAAACATCTTTGCAGCGGCATCTGCCAGAGTATCACGCCTTTTACCGGCCGGTAGAAGGGCAATTCCCAAATATATTTCTGCCTGGGTAATAGCAGTGACATAAAAAGTTGTGCCGGCCTGACGAGCAAACCATGACATGACCGTGGCATCAGGCTGCGAACGCATCAATTCAGAAAGCACATTGGTATCCAGAATAATGCCGCTCACGTTATAGCTCCATATCTGGTGGATTACGCACGGCCTGACGTTCAGGGATCGGAAGGGAATCCACACGCAACCCGGCAAAGCGCTGATGAACGCGATCAGCAAAATCGGACTGTACTGTTGGCGGAACGAGAACCTGACGCAGGATGTTTCTCACTTCGGCTTCCATGGAGCAACCGTGCTGTGCCGACTGGATCCGTAGTTTAGCTTTCAGGGATTCATCAAGGTTTCTGATGGTAATGCTGGCCATGTGAACACCTCCAGTGATTGCAATGATTGCATTGTACGCAATGAATGCATAAACGGCAAGGCTATATTTAGTTTCCGTCCGGAAAGGGCTCTTTTCCGCCCTGGCTGCTTCAATCTTCGGCCGCCTTAAAACAACAAGAAAGCGCACTCTCACCGGAGAATGCGCTTTCTTTCATTGGATGGAACAGTAATTATCCCTGCGCCGCCTGCACCGCCGTGATGGCGGTCACGTTGACGATATCCTCCACCGAACAGCCTCTGGAGAGGTCGTTGACCGGTTTGGCCAGCCCCTGGATGATCGGGCCGACCGCTTCGGCTTCTGCAACGCGCTCGACAAGCTTGTAGGCGATATTACCGGCGTCAAGGGTCGGAAAGATCAGGACATTGGCCCTGCCGGCTACCGGGCTGCCGGGCGCTTTTTTTCCGCCAACATTGGGCAGCAGAGCCGCGTCGGCCTGAAGTTCGCCGTCGATCAGCATGTCCGGCCTCATCTGCTTAGCAATTTCAAGCGCCTTGGTAACCTTGTCAACATCGGCGTGCGCAGCACTCCCCTTGGTGGAAAATGAGAGCATCGCCACGCGGGCATCGACATCCAGAAAGGCCTTGCAGTTTCCGGCGGTTGCCACTGCAATTTCGGCCAGTGCCTGGGCATCCGGGTTGGGATTGACGGCGCAGTCGGCAAACAGGATTATGCCATTTTCTCCGAAAAACTGATGCGGAGTGATCATCAGGAAGAAGGAGGAAACGGTCTTGATCCCTTCGGCTGGTCCCACAGTCTGAAAAGCGGCTTTCAGAACATTTCCGGTCGTGTTCGTAGCACCGGCAACCTGGCCGCCGGCGTCATTGTTGTGGACCATCATGCCGGCGTAATAGAGGTTGTCCGGCGCGGTCAGCAGGGCTCTCGCTTCATCGGCTGTCACCGTTTTTCCCTTGCTTTTGCGTAGCTCCACAAAATCGGACACATACTGTTCAAGCTGTGGGGATGCGGCCGGATTTATCAGCGTAACCCCGCTGAGGTCGATCCCTTTTTCAGTCGCTTCGGCCTGGATTTTGGAGGGATCGCCGAGAATAACCAGTTTAGCCAGCTTTTCGCGGGTTATTGTTTCGGCAGCAAACAACATCCGCTCATCATAACTCTCCGGCAGTACTACGGTCTGCAGGTGCCTTTTGGCTTTCTCCTTGATCCGGTCAACCAGATGGATATTGTGCATGTACAGCCTCCTTTTTGAAATTAAACAGGTTTACGCTTATAGCCGAAACTGTCGTCTCCGGTCAATAAAAAAAGCCTGATTTCTCAGGCTTTTAGCGCGACTTAACATCTTATATCCGAGTTAAAATTCAACCCCCAGCGCCTTTGCCACGGTATGCATATCCTTGTCTCCACGTCCGGACAGACAGACTACTATGGTTTTGTTTTTCCCCAGCTCAGGAGCCAGTTTCAGAGCGTACGCGATAGCGTGGGATGATTCCAGAGCCGGAATAATACCCTCTTCGCGGGTCAGAACTGAAAAGCCGTTCAAGGCCTCGTCATCGGTAATCGAGACATAATCGGCTCTGCCTGCGTCTTTAAGCCAGGAGTGTTCCGGGCCGACCCCTGGGTAGTCAAGACCGGCGGAGATTGAATGAGCATGGGCAATTTGACCATGCTGGTCCTGCAACAGATAGGTTCTGTTGCCGTGCAGAATACCGGGAGAGCCGGCGCAGAGCGGAGCAGCATGCTTGCCGGTTTCGATGCCGTATCCCGAGGCCTCAACCCCGATCAGGCGTACCTTCCGGTTTTTGATGAACGGGTAGAACAGCCCCAGAGCATTACTTCCGCCGCCGACACAGGCTACCAGACAATCGGGCAGACGCCTTTCCACTTTCTTATGCTGCCGCTTGACTTCATGTCCGATCACCGACTGGAAGTCACGCACCATCATCGGGTAAGGGTGCGGCCCGGCCACGGTTCCGATCACATAAAAGGTGTCATGAATGCTGGAGACCCAGTTGCGCATGGCCTCGTTCATGGCGTCCTTCAGCGTGGCGGTTCCGGCGGTGACCGGAGTCACTGTGGCCCCCAGCAGCTTCATGCGGAACACATTCTGCGCCTGGCGATGGGTATCCTCTTCGCCCATGAAAACTTCACATTGCATCCCGAACAGTGCCGCCACTGTAGCTGTGGCCACTCCGTGCATCCCTGCGCCGGTCTCGGCAATGACGCGCTTCTTGCCCATGCGCCTCGCCAGCAGCCCCTGGCCGATGGTGTTGTTGATTTTGTGCGCCCCGGTATGGTTCAGGTCTTCGCGTTTCAGGTATATCCTGGCCCCGCCCAGCATCTTGGTCAGCTTCTCGGCATAATAGAGCGGGTTCGGCCGTCCAACGTACTGCCTCAGGTAATATTCGAACTCCTGCCTGAATTCGCGGTCATGGCGATAATGCTCGTAGGCCTTTTCCAGCTCCAGCAGGGCCGGCATCAGAGTTTCAGGGACGTAGCGTCCGCCATAAGCGCCAAAATGGCCGTTTTTATCGGGAAGTTTCAAAATCCATGCTCCTTATCGAACTGAAAAAACGCCGAATCAGTTCAGCATCTTTTTTACCCGGCTCTGACTCCACTCCGCTTGAAACATCCACGGCATAGGGCCTGACTTTTTGAACAGCCTCGGCAACATTCTCGGGCGTGAGTCCTCCGGCCAGAATGATGCGCCCTGAAACTGCTGCAGCGGCAGCAATATCCCAGTTGAATGTTTTTCCAGTTCCCCCATGAGCGGCAGGAGACCAGGCATCCAGCAGGCTTGCGGCGACAGGATAGCTCTTGATATCGTCCAGGCTGGTCATGTCTCTTACCCGGAAAGCCTTGATGATCCTTCGATTGACAGCCCGGCAGAACTCCGGCGTTTCTTCGCCGTGCAGCTGCACAATGTCAAGGCCGCACAGATCGGCGGTCTCGTTGACAATGCCCGCCTCCTCGTTGACAAAGAGCCCGACAGTCTGAACAAAGGGGGGCAGCCTGCGGATTATTGCGGCAGCCTGTTCCGGGAAAATATGGCGGGGTGATTTCTGGTAGAAGACGAAGCCGAGAGCGTCAGCTCCGGCTTCTACTGCCACCAGGGCGTCTTCATAATTGGTTATGCCGCAGATTTTAATTCGAACCATATTCAAAATCCAAAGTTCTGAATTCATAACACAGAGCAACGGAGCAACAGAGAAATCAAAATCTCGCTTCAATATGTCTAAAGGCACTTCGCAACGGTTTGAGCAACATCATTTTCTCAGATTTTCTCCGTTGCTCCGTTGCTCTGTGTTTCAACAGGTTGCGCTTTACAGATTGATCTTCGGCAATCGCTCCAGCGCCGCTCTTACCATTTCGCTGGGATACTCATAATCCTCAAGGTTGCCTGACAGGTAGGAGTCGTAGGCCCCCATGTCCAGCTGGCCATGTCCGGAGAGGCCGAAAAGAATGGTTTTTTCTTTCCCTTCTTCCTTGGCGATAACCGCTTCGTCAATGGCGGCGCGCACGGCGTGGGACGACTCCGGCGCTGGGATAATCCCTTCAGAGCGGGCAAACAGCAGTGCGCCTTCGAAGCAGGAATTCTGCTTGTAGGATTTGGCCTCGATCTGGCCGGCATGGTAGAGCTGCGAGACCAGCGGCGACTCGCCGTGATAGCGCAGTCCCCCGGCGTGGATGCCGGGAGGCATGAAATCATGTCCCAATGTGTACATCATGGCGATCGGCGCAACTTTGGCCGTGTCACCGTAATCGAAGGCATACACGCCCTTTGTCAGGGTCGGGCAGGAGGCCGGTTCGACCGCCAGGCAGCGCACATTCTTTCCGCTGGCCCTGTCGGCGATAAACGGAAATGCCAGCCCGGCAAAGTTAGAACCGCCGCCGCAACAGGCGATCACGACATCCGGATAATCTCCGGCGATCTTGAGCTGCGCCTGGGCTTCCTGGCCGATGATGGTCTGATGCAGGCAGACATGGTTCAATACGCTCCCCAGAGCATAATTGGTGTCGGCATGGGTGGCGGCATCCTCGACCGCTTCCGATATGGCGATACCAAGGCTGCCGAGACAGTCCGGGTCGTGGGCCAGAATCGAGCGCCCCGAGTTGGTGAATTCAGATGGCGAAGGGATTACCTGCGCACCCCACAGCTGCATCATGCTTTTGCGGTAGGGCTTCTGGGTACAGGAAATCTTGACCATGTAGATCGTGCACTCCAGGCCGAACATCGAACATGCCAGGGCCAGGGAACTGCCCCATTGTCCGGCGCCGGTTTCGGTGGCCAGGCGGCGGATACCGGCCTGCTTGTTGTAGTAGGCCTGGGGGATGGCCGAGTTGGGCTTGTGTGAACCGGCCGGAGAGACACCTTCGTATTTGTAATAGATCTTGGCCGGAGTGCCGAGCGCCTTTTCCAGACGGCGGGCGCGGAACAGCGGCGATGGCCGCCACAGTTTATAGATATCGCGGACTTCATCAGGGATGTCAATCCAGCGCTGCGACGACATTTCCTGCTCGATCAGCGCCATCGGAAAAATGGCCAGCATTTCGTCCGGCGTAACCGGCTGCATCGTTCGCGGGCTGATAACCGGCGCCAGAGGGCCGGGCATATCCGGGATGATGTTGTACCACTGACGCGGGATCTGATCTTCAGGCAACAGAATTTTTGTATTCATGGTTCCCCCTGATGAGAATATATGTACTATTCGAGGTTGTCTTCAATGCGGATGAAACTGGTTTTGCAGCTGATGATATCGAGTTGGTCTATCTCTGACAAGGCCAGCTGTATCGAGCCTTCGCGGGCTTCGTGGGTCATGATGACAATCGGGACCGGGGTCTCGTCGTTGGCTTCGTGAGCGGTCTGCACCATTGATTCGATGCTGATGCCGTGTCTGCCGAGTGAACCGGCGATAGAACCGAGCACGCCCGGTTTGTCAAGAGCGCTGAAGCGGAGCATGTATTTGCTGACTATCATGGACATCGGCTTGACAGGAATGTCGGAGATGGCGTCGTCCAGGAATCCGAGCGGCGACATCCGGCGTCCGGCGCCGGCCTGCATGGTGCGGGAAAGGCCGATCAGGTCACCGACTATGGCGCTGGCGGTCGGGTTCTGTCCCGCGCCGCGCCCGTAAAACATGACCGGGCCGACAAAATCACCGGTCAGGCGGATGGCGTTGAAAACGCCGTTAACATCGGCCAGAGGGTTATGCAGCGGTATCATGGTGGGATGAACGCGGGCTTCGACCTTGCCGTCGGTCAATTTGCCGATGGCCAGCAGCTTGATGCGGTAGCCGAATTCCCGTGCAAACTTCACATCAAGTCCGCTTATCCCGGAGATACCCTCGGTGTGAATATCCTTGAAGTCGATGCGCGTGCCGAAGCAGAGCGAAATCAGGATGGCCAGCTTATGAGCCGTATCGACCCCTTCGATATCAAAAGTCGGGTCCGGTTCGGCGTAGCCCAGCTCCTGAGCGGCTTTGAGCACATCCGAGAAATCGGCTCCCTCCTGGGTCATGCGGGTCAGGATGTAGTTGCAGGTACCGTTCATGATGCCGAAGACACTGCCGAAACGGTTGGCGGCCAGATTGCTCTTGATGGCGGTCAGCACCGGGATGCCGCCTCCAACCGAGGCCTCGAACTGGACTTCGACCCCTTTGCGGGCTGCCGCTGTGTAGATTTCGTGGCCATGCAGAGCCAGGAGCGCCTTGTTGGCCGTGACGATGTGCTTGCCGTTTTCAATGGCTTTCAGGACAAAAGTCTTGGCCGGTTCATAGCCGCCGATCAGTTCTATGACGACCGAAATTTCGGGGTCGTTGAAGATCGCATTAACATCAGTCGTAAGAATTGAGGGATCAACCGAAACGCCGCGGTCGCTGGTGATATCCAGATCAGCGATTCGTTTCAGCACAATGCCGGTGCCGACCTTGTTTCTGATAACATCAGCATTTTCGCGCAGCAGCTTGACTACACCCGCTCCAATATTCCCAAAACCTATCAGGCCAACTTTTATATCGCTCATTGTTCCTCGCTGCTTGTTTCGTTTTTTTCACATGCTTCGATCTCGTCCAGGATCCCGTTCACAAACGCCGGAGATTCCTTGTCGCCGAAGCGCCGGGCGATTTCGATCGCCTCGTTGATACTGACTTTTTTAGGGATGTCCGGGCAGAACATCAGCTCAAAGGCTGCCATGCGCATGATGGCCAGATCCACCCGCGGCATGCGGGAGAGGGACCAGTTTTTGGAACGGGCCTTGATCGCCTCGTCAATGGTTTCGCGCCGGGCCTGAACTCCATGCACCAGCCCTTCAGCGAATTCCCGCACCCGTCCGGTTACCTCGGGATGCACCTCACGAAAGGCCTGCAGGGTCTCCGGCAATCCGGACGAAATGTTGGAATCCAGAGCGTACAGTATTTGCAGGGCCAATTCGCGCCCTTCGCGTCGTAACCCCATTATGCGAGGGCTTTCAAGAGGTTGACTGTCTCAATCGCAGTGACGGCGGACTCGAAGCCCTTGTTGCCGGCCTTTGTTCCGGCGCGCTCAACGGCCTGCTCGATGGTGTCGGTTGTCAGCACGCCGAACGAAATCGGTACGCCGCTGTCAAGCGAAACGCTGGCTACACCTTTTGAAACCTCGGAAGCAACGTAGTCGAAGTGTGGTGTGGAGCCGCGTATGACGGCGCCCAGACAGATGACGGCATCATATTTTTGCGACCCGGCCAGTTTTTTTGCGGCCAAAGGAATTTCAAACGCTCCCGGAACACGGGCTACATGGATGTCGGAGTCGGACGCGCCGTGCCTGACCAGCGCATCAACTGCGCCTTCCAGCAGACGCTCTGATATGAAACTGTTGAAACGGCTGACTACGATGCCGAACTTGAGCCCCTTGGCTTCAAGCTTTCCCTCATAGAACTGTGGCATGACTTCCTCCCTGATATAGCGTGAAAAAAAGAAATACTAGCATAATTTTTTATCGAAAGGGATCAAAAAAAGTTCGATTTACCGCTTCAGAAGCCGGGTCGGACGACATTTCCGTTGTAATCACAGACAATATATCGTGTCCCGGAAAGTGCTGAATGCCTGAAAGCCGCACCTTCCGCGCGATGCACGACAACTTCAATCAAATCACGATTAAAGGCGCTTGCCACAGCAATTTCTCGGGCCGTGTTGGCCTGTCTGATCAGGGAGATCAGTTCCGGCGGAAGTTTTTCGGCCTCAGACCAGCGGCACAGGTTGCCAAGATCAAGTTCCGAGGCGGCGGCGTGGGTGTTCTCATGGCCACAGGCGATCTTGAGCAGCTTGGCAAACTGGCAGGCGATGACCGGTTGTGTGAAGCTGCGTTTGGCGCAGGCTTGCAAGGCGTAGGCCACGTGGTCGCCCATCATGATGAAGGCTTCTTCGGGGAAAAAAATATCCCCTCCCCCCTGGCGGGGGAGGGTGAGGGTGGGGGGGGAGGCGGCATTGGCAGCACTGTTGGATGTAGCGACTTCACCCACCCCCCGCCCCCCTCCCGTCAAGGGAGGGGGAGTCCGGTTCAAATGCTTCTGAACCGCCATCTCACTGGTCCGCCCGGTGGAAAGCACCACCGTCTGGCAGCCGCAGGCCCTGGCCACATCCAGGGCGGCGTCGATGGTGTCGGTCCATGCTTTGGCGGATATGGGACGAACTATGCCGGTAGTGCCGAGGACCGAGAGTCCGCCGATGATGCCAAGACGCTGATTGAGGGTCTTTTTGGCGCGCTCCTCGCCGTCCGGGATGGAGATGGTGATTTTAAGAGAGGTAGAGGTAGAGGTAGAGAAAGCCGAGCGAACAGCTTCTTCGATCATCCGGCGCGGAACCGGATTTATGGCCCATTCGCCGGGAGGGATGGCCAGTCCCGGCTTGGTGACTTTGCCGATACCGGTTCCTCCGGAAATCAGGATTTTCCCCTCCCTTTCAAGGGGAGGGCCGGGGAGGGGATGTGGCAAGAGTGTTACCGTCGCATGCACTTCCGCCCCGTTGGTCACATCAGGGTCGTCACCGGCGTCCTTGATCACGAAACAGCTCGCTTCACTCACAGAGAACGACTGCCCGTGCAGTTGAAAGGAAGCGCTGAAGCCGGCCGGAAGATCGATGGTCACTTCGTTAAGCAGTATTTGTCCGGCCAGCATCTCCGCCGCACCTTTTGCGGCAGCGGCGGCGCAGGCGCCTGTTGTGAAGCCGGAACGCAGCTCTTTCTTCATTGCTGCGAGGCTGCCAGAATTGCCAGGGCATTTACCACCGCCGCAGCCACGTTGGAGCCCCCTTTGCGTCCCATGTTGGTGATAAAAGGAACATGCAGCCCCGAGGCCGCCAGGGCGTTTTTGCTCTCCTCAGCTCCGACGAAACCGACCGGCAGGCCGATTATCAGCTCCGGATAGACCTTGCCTGCC
>JACRCG010000060.1 GCA_016219145.1 Deltaproteobacteria bacterium
AATGGCTTGAATTCACCGGTATAACTGATCTGGCGGAAGTTGAAGCCGGCAACCTTCCTTTCGGCAAGGGACGCCTGCTTGAAATCGCCCGGGCGTTGGCGGTTGAACCCCGCATCATACTGATGGACGAACCGGCTGCCGGACTTAACAGCCAGGAAACCCAGGGGCTGGCCCGACTGATAAAAAAAATCCGGGACCTGGGCATTACGGTGGTACTGGTGGAACACGACATGGAGCTGGTAATGGACATCTGTGACCGGATCGTAGTGCTCAATCTGGGTCGGAAGCTGGCCGAAGGAACTCCGCGCGAGATACAGGAAAATCCTGAGGTGATTGCAGCCTATCTGGGGGATGACGACTGATGCTGCGACTGAAAAACATCAATACCTATTACGGCAAGGTGCATGCTCTTAAAAATGTTTCACTGCATTTGGGCGAAGGGGAGATTGTGACCCTGATTGGTGCAAATGGTGCGGGCAAAACCACGATCCTCAACTCCATCTCTGCCGTGACTCCCGCCTCGAATGGAGAAATACTGTTCCGCAAGGAGCAGGTCATGTTCCTGCAACCGGACAGGGTTGTCAAGCTCGGGATTTCACAGGTGCCGGAAGGACGGCAGGTTTTCAAGCCGCTTTCAGTTGAAGACAATCTGCAGTTGGGCGCCTATCTGCGTTACCGTGGACGCGAGGGGAAGGCCGCTATTCAAAAGGACATGGAAAAAGTATTCGCGCTGTTCCCGCGCCTGGAGGAACGGCGCAAACAGCTGGCCGGCACCATGTCGGGCGGCGAACAGCAGATGCTGGCCATCGGTCGTGCCCTGATGGCCAACCCGAAACTGCTGCTGCTGGATGAGCCGTCAATGGGGCTGGCGCCGCTGGTCGTACAGGAAATATTCAGGGTGCTTGAACGTCTGCGTCAGGAGAGTGGAACAACCATTCTGCTGGTCGAACAGAACGCCAAGGCGGCCCTCAAGCTGGCTGACCGAGGCTATGTGCTGGAAACCGGCAAGGTTATCCTTGAAGGGGCGGCGGACGAACTGCTTGAAAATGCCGAAGTGAAACGCGCCTATCTTGGCAAGGATAAAAAGGAAATGTGGGAACGATAAATATCGCGCCACGGTATGCACTCTTCAATATAAACATGATCAGGCAGCAACAATCGAAAGGAAGTAAACCAAATGCGTTTTCCGATGCGTCTCAATTATGATCTGACCAGATACATCGTCAGTAACAAGCTGAACAAGGTTGAAAAGTACCCGCTGGTGCTGATGCTGGAGCCGACCCATCTGTGCAATCTTGCCTGTTCCGGCTGCGGCCGGATTCGTGAGTATGCAGATACGATACAGGAAATGATGAGTCTGGAGGATTGCCTCAAGTCGGTTGATGAATGTCCGGCGCCGGTGGTTACCATAACCGGTGGCGAGCCTTTCCTCTATCCGCATATTTACCAGCTCATTGAAGAGGTGCTGGATCGTGGCAAGCATATCTATCTCTGTACCAACGGCATCCTGCTTGAAAAAGCGCTCGACTCGATGAAGCCACATCCCAATTTCACGATTAATGTTCATATGGATGGTCTAGAGGAAACCCATGACCGCATTCTGGAGCGCAAGGGCGCTTTCAAAATCGGTATGGAGGCTATCAAAAAGGCTAAGGAACTTGGTTTCAGGGTGTGTACAAATACCACTATTTTCAAGGAAACAGACCTGGTTGAAATCGAGATGCTGTTCACGCATCTGGAAGAGATCGGCGTAGATGGTCTGCTGGTCGCTCCCGGATTCGGCTATGAAGCCGTCGGGGAGAAGCTTTTTCTGGAGCGGCGTGATATTGAACGGAAATTTGCCGAAGTTTATGAAATGAGCAAGAAGCACCGTTTCTTTTCGACTCCCATGTACCTGAGATTTCTCAAGGGTGAAAAGAAGCTGGAGTGTACACCATGGGGCAATCCGACCCGTAATCCGCGTGGCTGGAAGGCCCCTTGCTATCTTATCACCGATGAACACTATCCGACTTTCAGGGAGATGATGGAAAAGACCGACTGGGACAAGTACGGGGTTGGCAAAGATCCTCGTTGCGCCCAGTGCATGATGCACTGCGGTTTCGAGCCGACGGTTGTCAATGAGATCGGAAAGAGTTGGAAGGACATTCTGGAAATGATGATCTGGAACATGACCTGAGCCGATTGGGTGATTTGTTTCAAAAGAAATCCGTTGACTGTTTAAACCGGTTCAACGGATTTTCAGTTTAGTTGTAATGAAGAACGGGAAAAGGAGGCGTTTGCCAATGCCGGAAAATCTGTTGATTCCATCGGTTGATTTGAGGATCGGTTCTTTGGAGGAGTACAATCGCCAGCAGAAGCTGAAGGCCGGTTCAAATCGCCACATGCCGAAACCGCGCCCGTGTGTTACCGTTTCACGGGAGTACGGCTGCGAGGGGTATCCTGTGGCGGAACTCTTGCGTGAAATGTTGATGCGAAAGACCGGAGAGGAATGGGTGCTGATCGACAGAGCCGTTCTTGAAGAACTTGCCCGTCGACATAACATTTCAGAAGAGATTTTGATGCGGTTGGGAGAGAAGAACCGGATATTGAACGAGGTGCTTTCTACCTTTTCACCGCGCTGGACCAGTGACCAGGATTATTTCCGGATGTTATGCCGACATGTGGTTTCTCTGGCGGAACAGGGCAATGTGATTATTGTGGAGCTGGGTGGCGCCATCATTACCCGGCATTTTGAAAATGCCCATCATTTCAGGCTGTATGCTTCCCAAGTCTTCAAGGTCGGCGCAATTGCTCGCAGGCTGGGGATTTCGGTCGAAGATGCCGAAAAAATTGTCGAGAAGCAGCAGCGTTTGCGCGATCGTTTTACCAAGGATTTCCTCGGCCAGGACGATCATGATTCATGCCATTACGACCTGCTGTTCAATAACGACCGTAATACACCTGAAAAGATTGCAATGACGATTGCAGATCATATTACGGCAGACTGAACTGTGCTGTACATGCCTGCTCCGGCCCAGTCCATGACCGGAGCAGGGCAAGCCTCCCTTTTCTGACGGTTCAGGGCCGCCTGCCTCCGCTTCTATGGCATACAGAGCAGGTTCTGAAATCCTTGAATACGAAAATTCCCTGATCATTGCGATACATTGTATGGCAGTCGAGACAATTTTTTCCACTCTGTTGAACCAGAAGGTGGTGCCTGGTGGGGTTGTACAAAGACCAGCCGCCACTGCCGCCACCGATGCTCAGCTGGCCGGAAGAACCGCCGTGGCAACCGAGGCAGTCTTGATTGCTTCCGATATGCCCACGGTATGGCAGCTCGGCACCCGGAACAACTTTGCCGTCGC
>JACRCG010000059.1 GCA_016219145.1 Deltaproteobacteria bacterium
GCGTTGTTGACCGCCGAAGGGATTGATGTCGTTAAACATTCAGCGGTGGAGTCAGCTTTCGGTTATTATTTTGCCAAGCCTGGTCGCATTGAAGCCAGATTTCACAAGATGCTCATGAATGCCCGGAAGGTCAGGGAAATTGCTGATTACGATATTGATGATGAGATCATAGAGCCGGTCGCATCGTTAAAGCTGGACGAAGGCAGAGAGTTCATCGGTGCTATCAAGACATTTCTGGGCGTCAGGTAGTGAAAGGAATTTATAACCATGAAAAAAATCATCATCATCGGCGGCGGTATCTCCGGCCTGGCGACCGCCTGGCTGCTCAGGAACAAGGCCCGCGCGACCGGGAAAGAAATAGAGATTACCCTGCTGGAAAAGGAACAGCGGCCGGGGGGCAAGATCTGGAGCATCAAGGCTGAGGGCTATACCTGCGAATGGGGGCCGAACGGCTTTCTGGACAGCAAGCCGCAGACGCTGGATTTGTGCAAGGCGGTCGGTGTTGAAGGCAACCTGCACCGCAGCAATGACAACGCCCGCAAGCGTTTTATCTTTTCGGGCGGCGAACTGCACCAGCTGCCGGACGGCGGACCGGCTTTCCTCGCCAGCGGCCTGATTTCCTGGCCTGGCAAGCTGAGGCTGGCAATGGAGCCGACTCCGTTTATTGCTTCGGCTCCTGAAGGAGTGGATGAAACCCTGGCTGATTTCGGCCGCAGACGTCTGGGCAAGGAGGCGCTCGATAAACTGATCGCCCCGATGGTGTCCGGCATCTTCGCCGGTGATCCCGAGACCATGTCGCTGGTCTCCTGTTTTCCGCGTATTGCAGAGCTGGAGCGGGAGTACGGCGGGTTGATCCGGGCCATGATCATGCTGGCCAAGCAAAAGAAAAAGGATGTCGCAGCCGGGAAGGTAGTCTCCAGCGCGGCCGGGCCTGGGGGCATCCTGACCTCGTTCCGGGAAGGGATCCAGTATCTCTCCGATGCCCTGGCGACCTCGTTGGGGGGGATTGTCAAGCCGGGCGCTGCCGTTACGGCGGTGGAGAAAGGGGCAACTGTTCCCTTCCGGGTCACATGCAGTGACGGCACCGAATACGAGGCCGACCTGGTCATCATGGCGTCACCCGCGTTTGCGGCCGCCGACATGCTGTCTGGCCTGGATGGCGGGATTTCAGGCATACTGCGGCAGATCCCGTACGCCAGCATGACGGTCATATGTTTCGGTTACGATCGCGGACAGATCGGGCATTCGCTGGATGGATTCGGCTATCTGATACCGAAGAAAGAGGGGCGCAACACGCTCGGCACACTGTGGGATTCAAGCATGTTCGAGAACCGCGCACCGGAGGGAAAGGTTCTGCTGCGCAGCATGATGGGAGGGGCCTGTTTTCCGGAATACGTCAAGCTGAGCGACGACGAAGTTGTGGCGCGAGTCAGGCAGGATCTTGCGCTGACGATGGGAATCGATGCAACTCCGGAGTTTGTGCGGGTGTTCCGCCATCCTCAGGCCATCCCGCAGTATACCGTCGGGCACGGCACGCGTCTGCAGGCCCTGGAAGAGCGTTTGAAAGCGCATCCCGGCCTGATCCTGACCGGCAACTCCTATCGTGGTATCGGTCTGAACGACTGTGTGGCGGCGGCGGAGCGGGCGGCGGATGATGCGTTGAAACTGGTATAGGAACAGGCTCCGGTAGTTTTTTTCAGCACAGTCATTTCAGGGATGTTTTTCCGGCAGGTAATCCTCCCTGACTGGAGAGAACACCTCGACTGCAATCGAATCTTCTATGATCTCGGCGCAATGAAACGCTCCGCCTGCAATGCACCAGCTATCCCCGGGTAATACTTCATGGACAACTGATTCAATAGTCAGCAGAATCCGCCCCTTGACCAGATAGCCGGTCTGCTCGTGAGGGTGGCAATGCAGCGGCAGCAAGGCCCCCTTTTGCAGCCGGAATTCCACCATCAGGGTCTTGTCACCATACACCAGCGTCTTTTGCTCGATCCCCTCCAATGCCTGCCTGTAACTGTCTTTGCTGTGTCTCTCAAACATAATTCACCTCGTTTCAGGTCACCAGAATTTGGGCATTTACTCCCCCGCCCCTTGCGGGAGGGGACTTTTTAGAAGGATAATATGTCATGCTGCCAGACTTTGCGAGCACTTTCCCGGGTTTGCCTGACAGAATCTCCGACACTGGTAATGTTTGATGTGTGGAATCGCGGGACGTCCGTTACAGACTCACATTTGAGGAGAATGGATGTGCCAATCTCGTGTGTGGTCTCGAAAAGCCCTACCGCTCAGGTCCCGTTAAGCACAAATGATTTCCACTCCGCAAGCAATAATTTGCATTACAGCCTTTAACAATAACATTGCCTATTAAAGATTATCGTGTTATTATTTAACAAGCTGAAGACTTATTAAAGGATAATATCGTGAAAAAATCTGACTTAAGTGCTAACCGTCAGAAACAGCTAGTCCCGGCAGATGCCTATCCCGGGGCGTTTGCGCTTGTTCCGTCCGCTACACCGCGTTCAATTCCTTCAAAACAGATATTGTCTGAAGTAGCCCGCGCCCATGAAGCGCTGGGAGAGCTTCGTACATCTACCGTAAACCTCCCGAACCCTGATTTGGTCACCAGGACTTTTGATCGTAGAGAGGCGGTACGTAGCAGCCAGATCGAAGGGACCAATTCTGATATGGATCAGTTGCTTGCCTATGAAGCGACTGGAAGCAGCGAAGGCCTTCCTCCTGACGTTGTCGTAACAAAGAATTATGTTACCGCCCTTGAGGCTGGTTTGCATGAGGTGCGAGGCCTCGGCCCGGAGGCCATGAGCGAGAGGTTGATTAAAGGCCTGCACCGTGACTTGATGACAAACAGTGATTACAACGGAACGCCAGGCGAATACCGCGTGAAACAGAACTGGATTGGAGCGGGTAATATTTACCATGCCAGGTTTGTACCGCCACCGGCAGAAGCAGTGCCGGTCTGCATGGCCGAGCTGGTATCATTTCTTAAAGAGACAGCGCGGGAAGAGGATATGTTTGAAGTTCCGATAGTTATCAGAATGGCCATTGCACATGCCCAATTCGAGACAATTCATCCATTCATTGATGGCAATGGTCGTGCAGGCAGGCTTCTGCTGCCGCTTATGCTCGCTGCCGAGGGGTACCCGCCGGTTTATATCTCCGGGTACTTAAAAGATCATCAACAAGAGTATTATGATGGCCTGGCCGGAGTGCAACTGCGGGAAAGATGGATCGAGTGGATCAGGTTTTTTGCCACTGCTGTAGAAGCCTCGGCAAGAGAGTCAATTGAAACAGCAGAGGATATGGAAGGCATACTTGCAATGTGGGAAACACGAATTGATGAACTTAAATTCAGATCAGATTCTGTTGCTAAGCGTCTCCCCGGATTCCTGATAGGAAATCCGGTTACCACTGCCCGTCAGGTTGAATCGTCTCTGGGAGTCTCTTTTCCCGCAGCAAACAATGCGTTGGCAGCACTGCAACGGATAGGAATTTTAACAAATCCGGGCGAGCTGTCACGCAACAGAACCTTTGTAGCTAAAGAAGTTATCGACGTGCTGAATCGACCGAGTGGCAACCGACGCTACAGGTAAGCAAATGACAAAAACACCCTCAAATATTATCCTGATCGGCATGCCGGGGGCCGGCAAGAGTACAGTCGGCGTTATCCTGGCCAAGCTGACGCTACGCGACTTCGTGGATACGGATGTGCTGATTCAGACGTCACAAGCCCGGACATTGCAGGATATTGTCGATACGGACGGATATGTTGTTCTCAGAAAAATAGAGGAAGACACTCTGCTTGGCCTTTCAGTCAAAAACAGCATCATTTCCACCGGGGGGAGCGCCGTTTACAGCGAGCCTGCCATGCTGCACCTCAAGTCGGACGGTCTGGTTGTGTTTCTGGATGTTGACCTGTCCACGCTGGAGGCCAGGGTGCATGACTTCAGCACCAGAGGTCTTGCCAAAAGGGGGGATCAGGATTTGGCCGATCTGTTTCTGGAGCGCTTCGCCCTGTACACCCGGTACGCCGATATCACGATCAGATGCGCAGGCCTGTCGCAGGAAGAGGTTTGCGCCGGAATCATCGCCCGGCTAGGTCAGAAATGACAGATAACCAGAAGCAGAATTAGGCCGAACCACTTGCAAAAGTCTTGAAAACACACTCCCCCTCCCTTGCCGGGTGGGGGTTGGGGGGTGGGTGAAGGTGCAACTTACTGATATCATGGCAACCTCCCCCCCACCCTAACCCTCCCCCGCTAGGGGGGAGGGGATGTATTGGAGTTTTGAAAGAAGCTCAGCCTGTAAA
>JACRCG010000006.1 GCA_016219145.1 Deltaproteobacteria bacterium
ATGCCGACTACCTCAATTTCTTCGCCGACCTTGATGATTCCGCGCTCGACACGACCGGTTGCAACAGTACCACGACCGGAAATGGAGAATACATCTTCGACCGGCATCAGGAACGGTCTGTCAACCGCGCGCTCGGGCTGCGGAATGTAGGCGTCTACAGCCTCCATCAGACGGGTGACCGAGTCTTCGCCAAGTTCGCTCTTCTCGCCTTCGAGGGCTTTTAATGCCGAGCCTTTGATGATCGGTATTTCATCGCCAGGGAAGTCATAGCTGGAGAGCAGCTCGCGAATCTCAAGTTCAACCAGTTCGAGAAGTTCTTCATCATCTACCATATCGGCTTTGTTCAGAAATACAACCATGTAAGGTACGCCAACCTGACGGGCAAGCAGGATGTGCTCACGGGTCTGCGGCATCGGGCCGTCGGCTGCGGACACAACCAGAATAGCTCCGTCCATCTGGGCGGCGCCGGTGATCATGTTCTTGACGTAGTCGGCGTGGCCCGGACAGTCAACTTGGGCATAGTGACGGTTGGCGGTTTCATATTCAACGTGGGCGGTGGCAATGGTAATACCACGCTCGCGCTCTTCAGGGGCGTTGTCGATCTGGTCGAATGATTTGTATTCGGCCTGACCCTTGCCGGCCAGAACTTTCGTTATAGCGGCGGTCAAGGTAGTCTTGCCGTGGTCAACGTGACCGATCGTACCAATGTTGCAATGCGGTTTGTTACGCTGAAACTTCGCTTTTGCCATGATAAAGGCCCTCCTGATAATAAATTGGTTTAGATTACCCTTTTACTTTAGCAACTATCTCTTCCGCTACCGACTTGGGCACCGGCTCGTAATGATCAAAAGTCATGGCGTAGGTTGCGCGTCCCTGAGTAGCAGAGCGCAAATCTGTGGAATATCCGAACATCGAAGCCAATGGAACCATTGCGCTTACAACCTGTGCGCCAGCTCTTGAGTCCATACCCATGATGCGACCACGCTTGGAGTTAAGATCTCCGATTACATCCCCCATATATTCTTCTGGCACTACCACCTCTACTGACATGATCGGCTCAAGAATAATGGGGCCGGCTTTCGAGCAACCTTCCTTGAAACCCATCGAGCCGGCAATCTTGAAAGCCATCTCGGAGGAATCAACCTCGTGGTATGAACCATCGATCAGTGTAACCTTGACATCCACGACCGGGAAACCGGCCAGAACACCATTATCTGTGGCCTCTTTAATACCTTTGTCAACAGCTGGAATATATTCACGGGGAACAACTCCGCCTTTAATGCCGTCAACAAATTCATAGCCCTTACCAGCTTCCTGCGGTTCAACTTCAAGCCAGACATGACCATACTGACCGCGCCCGCCGGACTGGCGAACAAACTTACCTTCCACCTTGACCTTTTTAGTAATGGTCTCACGGTAGGCAACCTGCGGCTTGCCGACATTGGCCTCAACCTTGAACTCGCGCATAAGACGGTCAACGATAATTTCAAGGTGCAGTTCACCCATACCTGAAATAATGGTTTGGCCGGTTTCCTCGTCAGTTTTAACGCGGAAAGAGGGGTCCTCGCTGGCAAGTTTCTGAAGGCCAAATCCAAGCTTTTCCTGTTCTGCTTTGGTCTTTGGTTCAATCGCAATTGAAATAACCGGTTCAGGGAATTCGATTGATTCAAGTATAACGGCCTTATCCTCTTCGCAAAGTGTGTCACCGGTGGTCGTATATTTCAGGCCAACTGCGGCAGCAATATCACCGGCGTAAACCTCCTTGACCTCTTCACGTTTGTTTGCATGCATTTTGAGGATACGTCCGATACGCTCTCTTTTACCCTTGGTTGAGTTGTAGATATACGAGCCGGATGAGACAACACCGGAATAAACCCGAAAGAAAGTCAATTGACCAACGAAAGGGTCTGTCATGATCTTGAAACCCAGAGCAGAGAAGGGCTCAGCGTCGGATGCATTACGCTCCATCTCTGCGCCGGTATCAGGGTTAATACCCTTGATTGCCGGGATATCAAGCGGAGAAGGCATGTAATCAACGACAGAATCAAGAAGATTTTGCACGCCTTTATTCTTAAAGGATGAGCCGCAGATTACCGGGCATATCTTGATACCTATGGTGCAAGAACGGATGGCTGCCTTTATCTCTGCTTCGGTCAGTGCTTCACCGGAGAGGTACTTCTCCATGAGATCATCATCATGACTGGAAATTTCTTCAATCATCTTTTCGCGGTACTCTTCCGCTTCCTCAAGCAGATCGGCAGGGATCTCTTCAATACTGAACTTCGCGCCAAGAGATTCTTCGTTCCAGATAACAGCCTTCATGGTAACAAGGTCAATAATCCCCTTGAAATTTTCCTCTTTTCCTACCGGCAACTGAATCGGGAGTGGATTAGCCTTCAAACGATCCTTGATCATCTGAACACCACGGAAAAAATCAGCGCCAACACGATCCATCTTGTTTACAAAAGCGATACGCGGGACGCCATACTTGTCTGCCTGGCGCCATACGGTCTCCGACTGAGGCTCAACACCACCAACCGAACAGAACACGGCCACAGCGCCATCAAGAACACGCAGAGAACGCTCAACTTCGATGGTGAAGTCAACGTGGCCGGGAGTATCAATAATGTTGATGCGGTGGTCGTTCCAGGTACAGGTAGTAGCAGCCGAGGTAATGGTAATGCCACGCTCCTGCTCCTGCTCCATCCAGTCCATGGTGGCCGTGCCCTCATGAACCTCGCCGATTTTATGGGAAACACCTGTGTAATACAGGATGCGCTCGGTTGTCGTAGTCTTACCGGCATCAATGTGTGCCATGATGCCGATATTTCTATATTTATCAAGTGGTGCTAAACGGGGCACTGAATTCCTCCAGAAACGATTGAACTACTTACCAGCGGTAATGAGCGAAAGCGCGGTTGGCCTCGGCCATTTTGTGAACATCCTCACGCTTCTTGACTGCGGAACCGCGATTATTAAATGCATCCATTATTTCGCCGGCGAGCTTGTCCTTCATCGTCTTTTCGCTAC
>JACRCG010000066.1 GCA_016219145.1 Deltaproteobacteria bacterium
CACTGGCTGACCGGCAAGGACGGCATGGGGGGGGGCGATATCAAGCTGTTGGCCATGATGGGTGCTTTTCTGGGCTGGCAGGCGGTGTTGTTCATAATTTTTGCCAGCTCTCTGGTTGGTTCTGTTGTCGGTGTCACTATCATGCTGCTGCAGAAAAAGGATTCCAAACTGGCGATTCCGTTCGGCCCCTACCTGGCTTTTGGCGCGGTACTCCATATCTTTTACGGCCAAAAGCTGATTGCGTGGTATCTCAACTATGGCGGCTTCAATCAAGGATAGCGACATGCCTCTGTATCGCCCCAGTCTGACCGTCTCAATCATGGCTTTTCTGGGTTTCCTGCTTCTGTTGACTTGGCTGCTGTTCAGCATGCTGGCCTTTAAAACCGCAGCAAACGACCTCTACTCGCAAAAAGGGGAGCATGCCAGAACTCTTCTGGCTGCCTTTGTCAGCCAGCTTCCGGATACTATTCCGACCTACCCGGATGGATTTCTCCCCTCCGACTCTTCCGCCGCCATATATGTCCAGAAGCTTTCCAGCGATGCAGCCTTTAACCGGTTGACTCTGCTGGATATGAACGGCAAGCCGGTCTTCAGCGCCGGTAGAGATGGAAGCGACACCTACCTCCCTTTCAGAGGGCCGGCAGCTACCTCGGACGGAAGCTTTATCCGGGGTGATGACGGCACCATTACACACGTTATTACTGTTGCACGCAATGACGTAACTGCCGGACGGGCTGGCCTGTCAATGTCGCTTGCCCCCGAAAATGCCCGTCTCGGCCGTTCCCGTCAGATGCTGATCGTCTACTTTGTACTTGATTTCATCCTGCTGCTGGGCCTTGGTTCCTACATACTGGCCCGCATAGTAGTCAATCCGATCAACCGGCTGCTTGCGGTGACCGAGAAGATCACCGGAGGGCAGTACGGTCAGCGCTTGCGGGTCTCGGGCAGCGCCGAACTGGCAAAACTTGCTGATGCCTTCAACAAGATGACCGACACCTTGCAGAACAAGGATCGCCAGGTCAGGGAGCATCTGGCCGCCCTTGAACGGGCCAACAGTGATCTCAGCCAGGCTCGCGAGGAGGCGATCCGCACCGAAAAGATGGCTTCCATCGGCCTTCTGGCGGCCGGTATGGCCCATGAAATCGGGACGCCTCTGGCGTCGATCATGGGCTACGCCGAGCTGGCGGCGGCTGAACAGCCGGATTGTCCGGCCATACAGGATTACGCCGGGAGGATCTCCGACGACTGTGCCCGTATTGATCGCATAGTGCGAGGCCTGCTCGACTACTCCCGTCCACGGGCCTCAAGCGATGTATCGAGCAACGTCCGGGAGGTGGTGACGGAATCGCTGGACCTGTTGACCCGCCAGGGAGTGTTCAAGCATATCAGGGTTTCGACGGCACTTGATGAAGAAATTCCGGATGCATTGGCAGATCCGCACCAGCTTCAGCAGGTGCTTGTCAATCTGCTGCTCAACAGCCGCGATGCGTTGCCGGATGACGGCCTCTTGAAGGTCGGCGCCGGGCTTCAGGACGGGCAAGTCCGCATAGATATCATCGATAATGGTTCCGGTATTGCTGAAGAACATGTGAAGCATATCTTCGACCCATTCTTCACCACCAAGCCGCCCGGCAAGGGCACCGGCCTGGGACTGGCCATCTCGGCTCGCATCATTGAAGGCTTTGGCGGGCGTATTGCCGTCAGCAGCAAGCCCGGCGTCGGCAGCTGCTTCAGCGTCTGGCTGCCGCTGGCTCGTGACATTGTAGTGGAGGCAAGATGAACGGCAGCAAGCATATCCTGATCATTGATGATGAAGAGAATTTGCGACATATGCTGTCGGTCATGCTGACTCGCCAGGGCTACGTTGCTGACAGCGCTGCCGACGGTGAGGAAGGTTTGCAACGCATCAGGGAGAAGGCCTACGATTTTGTGCTTTGCGATATCCGTATGCCGGAAATGGACGGCAAGACCTTCCTGGCCAGGGCGCTGGAGCAGGGCGTCAACGCGCCGGTCATAATGATGTCCGCTTATGGTTCGGTGGAAACCGCCGTAGAGTGCATGAAGATGGGAGCGTACGACTTTATCTCCAAACCGTTCAAAAAAGATGAAATCGTGATGGTGCTTAAAAAGGCCGAAGAGCGCGAACGGCTGAAGGAGGAGAACAGTCGCCTGAAGGAGGTTGTTGCCGGACGTTTTGAATACAGCGGTATCGTCAGCCGGAACGGCCGCATGGAGGAGATCTTCAGCCAGGTGCGAAAGGTGGCCGATCTTAAGACAACTGTGCTTGTCCTGGGTGAATCCGGCACCGGCAAGGAGCTGGTGGCTCGTGCCATTCACCAGAATGGCAGACGCGCCGGCAAACCTTTTGTTGCGATCAACTGCGGGGCTATTCCCGGGAACCTGCTGGAGAGCGAGCTGTTTGGACATGTCCGGGGCGCTTTTACCGACGCTGCCGGTGACAAGGCCGGTCTGTTTGAACAGGCCGACGGGGGCACTCTCTTTCTGGATGAGATCGGTGAGATGCCACCTGCCTTGCAGGTCAAGCTGCTTCGGGTCTTGCAGGACAGCGAGATCAGGAGGGTAGGGGGGGCAAGCTCGAAAAAAGTTGATGTCAGGGTAATTTCCGCCACCTCCCGTGATTTATCAGCAGATGTCGGAGCCGGACGCTTTCGTGAGGACCTGTTCTTCAGGCTGAATGTGTTCTGTCTTCAGCTGCCGCCGCTGCGCGAGCGAGCGGAGGACATTCCCCTGCTGGCCGATTACTTTCTGAAGCGTTACGCATACAGCAGTGATGGCTTGTCTCTACGCATCGAGCCGGATGCCATGCGCAGTCTGCTGGCGCATCGCTGGCCAGGCAATGTGCGCGAGCTTGAAAACGCCATTGAGCGGGCCTGTATTATCTGTGAAGGCGGCCTTGTCAGCGCTGCCTGCCTGCCTCCTTCCATCCGTTTGCCAGATGACAGCCATGATGAAGGTGGCGCTGATGAAGATCTTTCGATAAAAAAGGCCGAAGACGCCATTGAGCGCGATCTGATTCGCAAAGCGCTTGCCAAGACCGGAGGCAATCGTACCCAGGCAGCAAAGATACTTGAAATCAGCCACCGTTCATTGCTTTACAAAATCAAGGAATTTGGAATATAGTGCCCAGGATACAACCCAGAAAGGAACCAACCATGCTAAAAGAGTTATGTATCGCCGTTTCCGTAACAATCGTCCTGGCTTCCTCCTCGTATGCCATGGCCAAGGATGGCTGTAGCGGGGACTGCACATCGTGCCATACCCTTACCCCCCAGGAAGCCACCGGCCTCCTTAAAAAAATCGGCGGCACAGTGACATCTGTGCGGCAATCCCCGGCCCGGGGACTTTATGAACTGCTGGTCGAAAAGGGGGATCAAAAGGGCATAATTTTCATGGATTACGGCAAAAAACATCTGATTCAGGGCATGGTGGTTGATCTGGAGAAACTTGAGCAGGTCATAGCCCATAAAAACGAGCTACCCCAGCCCAAGCAGATTACTACAGTCGATGTCAAGACTATTCCGGTTTCAAATGCAGTCATCATCGGCAATCCGAAGGGCTCCAAAAAGCTGTATGTCTTTACCGACCCGGACTGCCCATACTGCCGCAAAGGACACACCGAGCTGAAAAAACTGGCCAGGCTTGATCCTGATCTTGCCATTCATATCATGCTCTTCCCGCTGCCGATGCATCCGGCGGCTTATGACAAATCCAGAACAATAATCGAGACCAGGAGCCTTGATCTGCTTGATAAGGCCTTTGACGGTAAAGAGATCCCCAAGCCGACCAAGGAGAGCAGTAAAAAAGCCGTTGATGAGATTGTAAAGTTCGGCCATGACAACGGCATCTCAGGCACACCGACCCTGGTCATGCCGGACGGCAAGATTGAAGTCGGCATGCGGGACGCCGAGCTGATGAAGAAGATGCTGGAAGTGAAGTAAGAAAAATCACCTGTTGTCAGTTTGCACTATTTGGCCCCTTGCTATGAAAAGTTTGCATAGCAAGGGGCTTCTTTGTGCCGGCTTTGTTATGTATAAATTGCGTATCTGGAGCACCTCATTGAAAAAGATTTTGTATTTTAGATGGTTACTGCCCGGTTTGTTGTGGTATTGAAATTGCAAATAAATTCCCGAGATTTTCAAATCTGTATTTGCGTCATACGCCATGAGCGCTGAATTTTACTGATAGAAGGGGAACAGGTTATGGGAGAAGCTGCGGATAAAGAGAAGGAACTGTCTGATATCGAACTCTGTTACAAGGCGATGGGACTTTCATTCAGCGACAACCCGGAGCAGGTCGAAAAAACGTACCGCAAGCTGAAAGATGAGTACACGAGAGGGATGCGCTCATCGGATCAGGCTGAACGGACCGCTGCAACTGAAAACCTGAAACAGCTTGAAGAGCTGTTTACGACCATTACCGGTTCGATGATATACAAGGATTATGCCCGGGAGTACGAGAAATACAAAGAGATCAAGGCTTCCGAGATGTCAGAACGGCAAAAGAAGAAGGCAGAGCAGGCTGCCGTAAAGGAAGAGCTGGTCAAATGCCCTTATTGCCACAAACTGATTGCACCCAAGCTGAAGGTCTGTTTGTACTGCCGCGGCAAGATTTTAACACCGATGGAAAAGCTGATGGAGCAGATGTTCTCGACCAAGTATCTGGTGGTGGCCGGTATCTTTGTGCTGCTGGTGGTCGCTGCTGTGGTTTTGTCGTTGAATCCGGACCTCTTGAAGCGTTGAGCTGTGCAATAGACGTATCCAGGTAACTAACGAAATATATGAGACAAGTGCAGGGGGAAGTCATGAGAGCGAATGGTTTTCGATCGTTGCAACTGGTACTGATTTTATTAACAGCTGGATTCATCCTGTTTTCATCAGTCAACTCCTTTGCAGGGTCATCCGAGATTGACGCAGCATTCGGAACTGACAATGCTTTATCCTACTGGTCGGCAAATGGTAACGGTGGGGTAGTTGAATTTTATTCCAGGGTCTGCCCCCCTAAAAAATGGAAGGATGGGAACTGTCAGAGTTGGAGCTATTCCTGGGCTGATATGAGTTCTGGTAACGATACATCGGCGGTTCCTTACAGTGACACTCCTCGTTTCAGGGTAACTCCTGACAATGGTTATCGCATCAAGTTCATCAAGTATGCCAGACGGACAGTAGGTTGGGGCGACAGTATGTCCGGAGCAACATGGACCTCCATCTCGGTTTCTGACCCTGCAGCTGCAAACGACTTTACCCTTTCCAATATCCAGACTCAGGATAGAAAATATGTTCTGTGGGTCTGTTTTGAGTCGGTTGCAACGGATTATACTGTCACTGCCAGCGTGTTTCAAGATGCCAGTCCGACAGCCTGCCAGTCCAGCAGCTACATTACCCAGATTGGCGCAGTCACCGGAAACAGCGTATATACCCTGAGTACAACCGTTACTTCGGGAGGAACTACAGCTGTAAAATTCACCTCAGGAACCGGATGTGAAGTTCAAGACGTACTCTTTAACGGTAATTCTGTTGGCGTACAGTCCAGCCCTTATACGA
>JACRCG010000067.1 GCA_016219145.1 Deltaproteobacteria bacterium
CCTCGATGTTTCTTTGCATATTTGCACCGCACTCCAGAGTTACAATCAGTATACCACGAATTTACTCAAGCATGCAAGTATTTTTTATTGTACTTAATTATCTGGCGCCAATGGTTTGCAGGTGGTCCGGGCTGACGGCCAGACCACAAGCATCGTCGGCGCCACCTCCGCAGAACGGTTATAATTGACGAAATCCCAGATAATGTTTGACAAACCGCTGAATAATATGTCACCCAAAATGGCAAATACCATCGAAGGAGAAACCGAATGAGTAAATGTCATTGCGGCAGCGACATAGCCTATTCCCAATGCTGTGAGCCGGTCATAAAGGGAACATATCCCGCAGAGACCGCGGAAAAACTTATGAGAGCGCGCTACTCGGCTTATGTAGAGGTAAACACGGACTTTATTTTCGAGAGCACCCACAAGGACCATCGGACCGGATATGATCACAAAGGCACAAAAGAATGGGCCGAAAATGCCGAATGGCAGGGGCTGGAGATCATCTCCACCAGAAACGGGAGCAGCTCCGACACCACCGGAGAAGTTGAGTTTATTGCCCGTTTCCGGGAAAACGGCGAGCAGCGAGAACATCATGAAAACGCGCATTTCATACGTGAGGGCGCAAACTGGTTCTTTACCGAAGGAAGTACGGTAAAAGCGGCTCCCATCATTTCCAGCAAGATCGGCAGGAATGAACCCTGCGTCTGTGGAAGCGGGCTCAAATACAAGAAGTGCTGCGGCAAATAAGCATCAGTTGCCGTTGAGCCGGGAGGAGCACACCGGATCCGCCGGCCCGGCAACTGCAGCCATACTTCGACCCTGAACAATTGCAGAAGCGGGGCGATTACGGATCGCCCCGCTCTGTATCCATATCAGCCCCCTCCTATTTTGTCGCTGTCACCTCGCGCTTCAACGAGACCATATCCACCACCGGCAAAGAAGGAATACCGCTTAGCCCGTAGTCCCGGGCCAGGTCAATATCTTTCGGCACAGCCTTCAGCAGAGCTTCGGCAATTTTCTGATCTGCCTGGCGATAACGCAGCCTGGCCTCAAAAGTAATTCGCGAACTTCCCTTCGGCGCCGCGATTCCATAATAGACATCTCGATATCCCTTGGGAGGGATCGTTTCATGGCGTGAAAATGCGGTGATGACCCAGGGATCAACGGCAAAGTGCATGTCCGTGCCCATACCGTCCGAATTGAACAACCGTGCGTCATCGCCCAGGGCGCCGTCAGCTCCCAACGCACCGGTGGAAAGAATCACCTCCCCCTTATCGTCCCGCGCGCTCACCTCAAGCCACATCTGGCGGATGTTGGTCAGAGAAGTGGGCAGATTGTGGCCGGCCCGCATGTTCTTGACACGGACACGCACCTCAGACAGCGCTCCCTTACGGTAGACCGGTTCTATCTCCAACTCGGCAGCTTTCTGCAAACGCTTGACCGCCATGTCATACTGGGCCATCAATCGCCCTGACTGCTCCTTGTCGCCAGCCTTCAGAGCCGCCTGGGAGCCGAGATAATACAGCAGATAGTTGGCGCCGTTAAAATAGTGTCGATAATCTTTCCGCTCCGGCTTTTGCATCGTATCGGCCGCTTTAACAAAGGTCTCGGTCGCCACCATGTGACAATCCTGGCAATGTATGCCTTTCTGGGCGTAGGGGCTGTGCTTCCACTCGTTATAGGTTGCTTCGATCGGAAAGTGCTTTTCATAATGAAACACCTGATGGCAGGAAGCGCAGAGATCAGCTTTGTCGTGAAACTCCGTCTGACGGCATTCATGAAACCCGTCGCCACAGCCATCCTGCGGTTTGGCGGGACCTCGCTTGATCAGAACCGATCCATCTTTGGCGTCTTCGCCCGGTTTTATCACGAATGAGCCGTTTTCCGGTTCTTTGGTGGGAGTCCTGTCGTGGTTAAGGGCACTGATCGAATGGCAGATATCGCAGGAGACACCGGCCCTGGCAACCGCTGAAAGACCGGCCAGACCGGGCCCCTTGATCTCCCCTGTAACCACTCCGGCGGCAGAATGGCAACCTTCGCACTGTCGGGAGATATCATGCCCAACCGCCTTGACAGCTTTGTTCAATTCGCCCTGGTACACCGGATCGACGAAGGCCATGCTGTGCAGGGAACCGTTCCACTCCTTGAATTTATCCTCGTGGCAGCCTCCGCATGTTTCCGGTTCGGTAAACCCGGCCTTGGATTTTTCATAAACGATCAGTGACGGATACAGCTTGAACAGCTCATGATCGACCTTGAAAGGAGAGCCTGCCGGAGTCGTGGCTGCAACAGCGACCGAGCAGGCCGTCACGAGCGCCGCAGTAATCAGAGAAACAAGTTTCAGCTTTTTTACCATACCATTTCCCTCCTGAATCGGTTTTTGTTAGTTGACAACAATTATTATGCATTAATATGCAAGTCAAGCGATATTTCGCATCGAAAGCAAGTTTTATAAATGATGCTGAAGAGTTGGAGTCTGTGTTAACGGCTGGTTTTCAGAATGGTGGGATCAGAAGATATATTGACGAACCATTTTTTCAAATTCAATCGGCGTGAGCGGCCTGCTGAAGAAGTGTCCCTGCATCTGCCGGCACTGCCTCTCGGCAAGAAAGACATATTGCTGCTCTGATTCGACGCCTTCGGCTATCAGGTTTTTACCGAGACTGTGCCCGATAGAGATAATGGCAGAAACTACATTGGCGTCGTCTTCACCGGTGATAATGTTGTTGATCAGGGATTTGTCGATCTGGATATCGTCGATCGGCAGCCGGCTCAGGTGGCTCAGCGAGGAATAACCGGTACCGAAGTTATCAACCGATATGGACACTCCGGTCGACTTTAGTTTTTTCAACCGGCTGATGCTTTCGGCTACATTGTTCATCACGATCTGCTCCGGCAGTTCAATTTCCAGAAAGCGCGGTTCCAGTCGTGCATTTGAAAGAGCGCTGGAAACCCTTTCGGCAAAATCATCCTGCAGGAACTGACGTTCGGAAACATTAACCGCGACACGCAACTGCGGAAGCCCGGAGTCGTGCCAGGCACGATTCTGTTCGCAGACCTTTTCAAGCATCCACTCCCCGACCGGAACGATCATGCCGCACTCTTCCAGCACCTGGAAGAAATCAGCGGGATAGGCCAGCGGACCGTCAATCGGCTGCCAGCGCATCAGGGCTTCCATCCCTACGATCTTCCTGGTCGCGACATCAATCCTCGGCTGATAATGCGCAAAGTACTCCTCCCGGTCCAGGGCGGCACTGAGCCTGTTTTCCAGTTGGGCACGCCGGTCCAGCTTGATGTTAATAGCTTCGGTGAAGAACCGGTAGGCATTCCCTCCCTCGTACTTCACCTGATACATTGCCGCATCGGCCATTTTCAGGAGCCGTTCTATCCCGCAGCTCTGGAGGGGGCAGATTGCCAGCCCGATACTGGCCGTGACAGAGACCGGCTTGCCGAGGATGTCGAAAGAGTGCTGGAACTTGTCGTAGACCTTGTCGGCAAACCGCACTATATCGTGAATGTTCTGCATGTCATTGGCAATGATCACGAATTCGTCACCGCCAAACCGTGCGACGGTATCGTACTTTCTGAGGCACGCCTGCAGACGCCCGGCAACTTCCTTCAGCAGCACATCGCCGGCGATATGCCCGAGC